>NZ_JOGH01000023.1:0-105405 GCF_000721345.1 Kitasatospora sp. NRRL B-11411
GCCTCGCCCTCACCGCCACCCCCACCCGCCCCGCCGGCGAGAGCGCCGTCGCCGTCCTCCTCCCCATCGCCGCCGGCCTGCTGCTCACCGCTGCCGCCATGTACAAGCACCGCGGCCTCCCGGGCGGTGGCCACTGACCTGTTCCTCCGAGCAACCGGTATCGCCGACCGACGCCTGTGGAGACAATGGAGGCATCCCGTTCCACGGCGTCGAAGGAAGGTAGGAGGGATCATGAGTGTCGCTGTTTCCGATCACCTCGGACCGTGGACGGTCCACGACGTCCTGGCGCTGCCCGAAGACAGCCGCCATCGCATCGAACTGCTCGGGGGGGCCCTGCTGATGAGCCCCAACCCCGGAGTACCGCACCAGCGGGCCAGCCTTCGTCTGGCCATGCTCCTAGGCACCGCGATCGCCGCCGCCGACGCCCCGTTCGAGGTGCTGGAGGCCGTCAACGTGCTGGTGCCGGACGGCCTGCTGATCCCCGACCTGGTGATCGCCGACGCCGCCGCGACCGCCGGGGCCGGGGCGACCCTGCACGCCGACGACGTCGTGGTCGCCATCGAGATCGCCTCGCCGTCCACCAGGGTCATCGACCGCCGCACCAAGCCCGGCCTGTACGCCGCCGCCGGCATCCCGCACTACTGGCGCCTGGACCTCGACCCGGCGCCGCGCCTGCACCTCGGCCGCCTGGCCCCCGACGGCAGTGGCTACCTCGACCGCACCGTCCAGCCCGGTGAGTCCACGGCCCTCACCGAACCGTTCCCGTTCGACCTCGATCCGGCCGCGCTGCGGCGCTGACCCCGACAGCCGCCGGGAACGTCAGCCGAAGGTCTTCGGCGGCGGGGCCGGGGACGGGACGGCGGTGGTGTCGGTGGTCGCGGGGGTGCCGGCGGTGAAGTCGGTGAGGTCGCGGCCGTGCAGGAGGCGGGCCTGGGCGGGGTCGGTGGCGAGGCGGCGGGTGAGGTCGGTAAGCGGGAGGGGGGTGTGCGCGGCGAGCAGGACGAGGTTGCCGAAGCGTTTGCCGCGCAGGACGGCGGGGTCGGCGATCAGGCAGAGCTCGGGGAAGACGGCGGCCAGGGTGGCGGTCTGGGCGCGGGCGAAGGCGAGCGGGCCGCCGTCGGTGATGTTGGCGGCGTAGTGGCCGCCGGCCCCGAGGGCGCGGGCGGCGTGCCGGGCGAACTCGACGGTGGCGCAGTGCGCGGGGACCCGGGCGCCGGCGAAGACGTCGGCGACGACCAGGTCGGTGGAGTCGTCGGGGGTGCGTTCGAGGACGGCGCGGGCGTCGCCGCCGCGGACCTTGAGCTGCCAGCTCCGGTCGAGCGGCAGTTCGGTGCGGACGAGTTCGGTGAGCGCGGTGTCGATCTCGGCGACCTGCTGGCGGGAGCGGGGCCGGGTGGCGGCCGTGTAGCGGGCCAGGGTGAGGGCGCCGCCGCCGAGGTGCAGGGCGGTGAGGGGCTGCCGAGCGGGGGCGGCGAGGTCGATCAGGTGGCCGATCCGGCGCTGGTAGGCGAAGCCGAGGTGGGTGGGGTCGGCGAGGTCGACCAGGGACTGCGGTGCGCCGTCGAGGAGCAGTTCCCAGGCGTGCGGCCGGTCGCGGTCGGGGCGGAGCTCGGCGGTGCCGGAGGCGACGGCGGCGGTGAGCGGGCCCTGGCTGTGCGTGCGGCCGGGGGCGGCGGGGGTGGTGCGTGGACGGCCCATGGCCCCATTATCCGATGATCTCCCCGGAGCCCTCGCCCCCGACGGACCCCGACGGCCCCCGACGCCCGCAGCCCGCAGCCCGCAGCCCCTGGACGCCCCGCCCGCCACCGGCGGCCCTCAGCGTCCCGAGACCATCCCCATGACCCGCTCGACCAGCGCGATCACCCCGGGCCCGACCGCCCCCGCCGTCTCGGCGACCCGCCGGGCGGTCTCCAGCGCCCGCCCCAGTCGGGCGCCGCGCTGGGCCTCGGTCTCCTGCGGCGCGGCCGCCGGGTCGAGTTCGAGGAGCGTCTGGTCCAGTCGCTGGGCCTGGTCCGCCGGGAGGTGTCCGCGCAGGCCGGCCAGGGCGGCCCGGAGCTGGGCGAGTTGCTGGGAGATCTGCTCCGGAGTGGGCGGGAGGGCGCTCCCGCCGAAGCTGATCGACCCGATGTTGCCGGTGCCGTTCACGTTGGTGACGTTGCCCAGGTAGAAGTTCTGCTCGCCGCTCACCCGCTGATCCTTCCGATGTTTCCGGTGCCGTGGACGTTGACGGTGTCGCCGAAGTAGTAGTGGGCCGGGTTGACCGCCAGGGTGTCGACGTGCAGGAGCAGGCCGGCCTCGGGGCGGTCAATGGCGGCGGCGAGGTACCGGGTGATGGCCCGGCGGCCCGCCTCGTCGGGGGCGGTGATCAGGGCGACCGAGGAGCCGTTGGTCTCGACGGCGACCACGTGCCGGGCCTTCTGCAGGACGACCCTGAGCAGGTCGACCACGTAGAAGACCAGCAGGACGACGCCGACGGTCACCACGAACTGGGAGAACGAGGTCCGGTTCTGGTCGCGTTCGTCGCTGTAGGAGGAGGACGCGCTGATGGACATCAGCCCGACCGAGAGCACGACGACCAGTACGGCCAGGGTGCCGGCGAACCGGCGGCCGAACCGGCCGAACGCCTCGGCGCTCCGGGGGTAGAGGACCACCTGGTAGACCCGGGCGATGTTGCGCAGCGGGTAGGCGGCCCCGGCGATCCACAGGGTCCGCCCGTCGATCCTGACTTCGACCTGCCCGGGCCGGAAGGCGGGCCGCGGTGGCACCGCCGGCCCCGGGGGTCCCGGTGGGCCCTGGGGTCCTGGTGGACCCGGAACGGAGACGTGCTCGGACACCTGTCGTCCCCCCAACTCCCGTGTGGTGCCGACTATATGACCGCACCAGGGGCGGGCACAGGCGTTCGACGGGAAACGTCCGGCCACGGAGCGGTCCGCACGCCCGGCGGCCGCGACGGTGGGTGACGGGAGCTGCCCGCTGCGGGGTCGGACGTTCCGCCCGCTGAGACGACGGTTGCATGCCAACTCACGCGTCAGGCAAGTTCTCTGATGAGCCGTCAGACATCGCCCGGACGCGCTCAGAGCGGGCCCAGGCCGCCCGCGGTGAGGGTGGTGGCGGCTTCGCAGAGGGCGGAGCGCAGCACCCAGGCGTCGGTGGGGCGCGGGTACGGCTGGGAGCCGGAGGGCGGGATGATCCAGCGCGGGTCGGTGGGCGGGAGCAGGTCAGCCCCGGGGGTGCAGGCGGAGCCGGTGAGGTGCCAGCGCAGGGCGGTGCCGGCCGGGACCAGGAAGGCGATGGCGGTGCCGGCGGCGGTCTGCTGGACGGCGCCGCAGGCGCGCCGCAGGCGGAGGATGTCGACCGCCTCCAGGCCGTGCCGGACCTGGACGGTGACGGTGTCGTACTGGACGACGCGGGCGGCCGAGCTGACGGGCGGCGGCGTGGCGGGGACGGCCTGCCGTCGGTACTGGGGAACTCCGGTGGCCATGGGGGACCTCCTGTCGCCTCGGGTCGCGCGGAAACCGGATGGTGCTCCGTCACCCGGTCGTGCGACGGGAGGCCGGTCCGGGAGGGGGCCCGTACCGCCGGTGTCCATGTATCAGGACAACGCGGGACCAGCCGTCCAGGCCACGGCCTCCGATACAGCAAGCCATGGCATTTCATGGCACAACGCGGCAACTGCGTCCGGATTGTCCGCAATTGACCCACCCGCTCCCAGCAACCCGCCGTGTTCGCACGGTGACTGCCGGTACTGTCGTGCCGACGCGGCGGCCCTCCCCCCAGGGGTCGGCGCGACCACCCCGGCACGACCTCGGAGTGCAGCATGGCAGCCACGCGAACCGGCGGGCCCCGTCCGGCGCCCGTCCCCAACCAGGCGATGCGCGAGCTGCGCGGCGCCCTCTCGCCGGGGGAGTTCGCCACCCTGGTCCGCCGGGCCGCCCGGGAGATCGGCGAGCACGTGTCCTGCGACGCGCGCTACGTCGGACGGGTCGAGTCCGGCGAGATCCGCTGCCCCAACTACGCGTACGAGCGGGTGTTCCGGCACCTGTGGCCGGAGAAGTCACTGGCGGAGCTCGGGTTCGCACCGCGCTCGGCGGCCCGCCGCCGGGCGCCGGCCGCCGAACCGCCCGTCCCGGCGCACCCGCCGGACGCCCCGCTCCGGTCTGACGAGGAGAACGACGACGTGCTTCGCCGTACGTTCCTGAACGGCGGTCCCACCGCCCTGGCGGCCGTGCTCGGCCTGGACCAGGCCCCGCCCGCCGCCGCCCCGCTGCCCGCGGCCCCGCCCCGGCCGGAGCGCCGCCGGGTCGGCGCGGCCGAGGTGCAGGGCGTGGAGCAGGCGGTCCGCGACATCCGGCTGCTGGACGACGCGCACGGCGCGGACGCCCTGTTCGAGCTGGCCGGGCAGTCGCTGCGCAGCGCCTACGTGCTGCTCAACGACGGCGAGTACAACGCCGCGACCGAGCGCCGACTGCAGTGCGGGGCGGGCGAACTCGCCATCTCGGTGGGCTGGTTGGCGCACGACTCGAACCGGCTGACGGACGCCAGGTCGTTCTACTCGGAGGCGCTGGCCACCGCCCGGATGGCCCGCGACCCGCACCTGGAGGCGCACGTGTTCAGCAACAGCGCCTTCCTGGCCCGGGACGCCGGCCGCCCCCGCGAGGCGCTGCGGGCCGCCCAGGCCGGGCAGGCCGCGGCGGACGGGCTGGGCTCGGACCGGCTGCTGTCGCTGCTGGTGCTGCGCGAGGCGGGCGGCTGGGCGCTGCTCGGCGACCGGTCGGCCTGCGAGCGGGCGCTGGCCCGGGCGTACGAGCTGTTCGACCGGGGCGAGCGGCCGGACGACCCGGAGTGGATGTCGTTCTACGGCGAGGCGGAGCTGGCCGGGCAGGAGGCGCAGTGCTGGTCGGCGCTCGGCGAGTGGGACCGGGCCACCGCCCGGGCCGAGCGGGCGGTGGGGCTGCAGGAGCCGCACTTCGTCCGCAACCGGGTGCTGTACACCGCCGAGTTGGCGCACGACCGGCTGGGCCGGGGCGACCTGGCGGGCGCGGCCGAGCACGGTTCGGCGGCGGTGGCGCTGCTCGGCCAGGTCCGCTCGGCGCGGATCCGCGGCATGCTGGCGCACACCGCGGACCGGCTGCGCCCGCACGCCGCCGTGCCGGAGGTCCGGGACTTCCTGGATGGCTACGACGCGGCGGCGGCCTGAGCCCCCGTCGGCTGACCGCCCGTCGACCGGCCGACCCCCGACCTCCTGTCGGCTGTCGGCTGTCGGGTCGTCAGTGCCCGAGCCGCTCCAGGTGGCTGTGGTCGTTCCAGATCTCGATCGCGGGCAGCCCGTACTCCCAGGAGAGCACGCAGAGCGCGGCGGTGCCGAGCTTGAGGCGCTGGGCGTACTCGGGGGGCAGGCCGAGCCAGCGGGCGGTGAGGATCCGCAGCAGGTGGCCGTGGGCGAACAGGACGACGTCGCGGTCCGCGCAGTGCATGGTGGTGGTGTCGGGGTCGGGGGTGCCGTGCTCCTCGTTGAGTTCGGCGAGGAAGGCGTCGACCCGGTCGGACACCTGGGCCAGCGTCTCGCCGCCGGGCACGCCGTCGCGCCAGATCAGCCAGCCGGGCTGGTCGGTCTCCCGGATGTCGGTGCCGGTGCGGCCCTCGTACTGCCCGTAGTCCCACTCGAGGAGTTCGGGGCGGTCGGTGGCGCGGTCGCCGAAGCCGGCCAGTTCGGCGGTCTCCCGGGCCCGGGAGAGCGGGCTGGTGTACACGGTCGCCCCGGGCAGGCCGTTCCAGGGGGCGCGGGCCAGGCGCTCGCCGAGGGCGCGGGCCATCTGCCGGCCCTCGTCGGTGAGCGGGACGTCGGTGCGGCCGGTGTGCCGGCCGGTGGCCGACCAGGAGGTCTCGCCGTGGCGGACCAGCACGATGCGGGCGGGCATGCGGTGTACCTCGTTCGATGGGGGCGGTTCACTGGCCCCGGCGTCGGGGCCAACGTCCCATGATCCCGCACCGGCACCCCGCGGTCCCGCACCGGGTGCGCCGGCGTCCCGCGGCGACGTCCCACGCCGGCATCCCGCGGCAACCTGCCCGGTGCGCCCGGTGCGCCCGGTTCGAGTGCCGGGCTCCGCTTTGTCGGCTCAGGATGCGAGACTGGGCCGCACCATGAACGTCTCGCACCTGGGGCAGGCTTCCCCGCCGCTGCGGCGGCTCTCCGAGTTGCGCGGCCCGGCGCCGCAGCGCAGCCTCGACGCCCGTGCCCTCGCCGCGCTCGCCGCCAATCCGGGTTGCCGCCGCCGCGCCCTGCTGGACGCCGCGGGCGTCGACAAGACCGCGCTAGCCCAGCAGTTGGGCCGTCCGGCGCCGTTCGGCCAGTCGCCGTTCGCGATCCGCCGCGGCCTGCAGTTCGAGTCCCGCCTGAAGCGGGACGGCTACGCGGTGCTGCTGGAGCCGCTGCGCCGACGGCTGGGCGTCCCGGCGGACGAGGTGTCCTCGCTCGCCGTACCGGACTTGCTGCCCTCGGCGGCCCCCGCGGTCCGCGCGGAGCGGACGCTGGCGGTGCTCGCCGAGGCGGCGGCCGATCCGGTGGCATGGACGCTGCTGGACCACCCGATGCTGCGGCTGGACGTGGCGGGCAGCCCGGCCTACCTGGAGCCGGACGCGCTGGTGGTGCACGCCGGCCGGTGCACCGTGGTGGAGATCAAGTCCTTTCCGGTGCTGGACGGTTCGGCCGATCCGGCGAACGTCGGGGCGGCCGCCCGGCAGGCCGCGGTGTACGTGCTGGCACTGCAGGAGGCGGCGGCCCGGCTGGCCGGCCGGCCGCTGTCCGCGGATCCGTACGCGGCCCAGGAGCTGCCCGGCGCCCCGGAGTTGACGGTGCTGCTGGTCTGCCCGAAGGACTTCTCCTCCCAGCCGGTCGCCGTCCCGGTCGACGTGCGGCGCGAACTGGCGGTCACCCGGCGGCAGTTGTCCCGGATGACGCGGATCGACCAGCTGCTCGCGGCGCTGCCCGACGGGGTGACGTTCGACCTCGCCCGGGACGAGACCGGCACTCCGACCCGGCCGGCCGGGGAGCTGGCCGAGGCGGTCGCCGCGGTGCCCGCCGCGTACGCCCCGGACTGCATCTCGGCCTGCGAGCTGGGCTTCCACTGCCGTTCGCAGGCGCGCTGCGCGGGCGACGTGGAGCAGTTGGGCCGCGGGGTGCGCGGCGAGCTGGGGTCGCTGCGCACCGTCGAGGAGGCGCTGGCGGCGGCGGAGTCGGGCGGAGCGGCGGGCCTGGAGCCGGAGCTGGCGGGCGAGTTGGGCCTGGACGAGGCGTCCGAGCGGCTGGCGTACGCGGCCCGGCTGCGGGCCGAGGCGCTGGCGGTCGGGGGCGTGCGGTGAGCCTGCTGTCCACGCTGGCCCGGTTGGAGGCGGTGCGGGCGCAGCGGGCTCAGCCGGTGGCGACGGTGCGGCACCGGCACCTGTCGGAGCGTCCGATGGTGCTGGTGCCGTTGGCGGCCGCGGGCGAGTCGGGGGCGCCGCTGGCGGTGCTGCTGGGCACCGACCGGGAGGCGCCCCGGCTGCACTTCGTGCCGCAGCCGCTGAACCGCACCCAGCGTTCGGAGTTCCTGGCCGCGACGGCCCGGGACGTGGTGCCGTACCTGGAGTCGTTCGGGGACGAGGTGGAGCTGCTGGAGGGCTCCGAGAAGGATCCGGTGAGCGGGGAGAAGGTGCCGGTGGTGCGGGAGCTGTGCGCGGACGCGCCGCAGCTGATCGTGCCGAACGCGGGGGGCGTGGCGCACCTGGCGCTGCTGGGCCGTTCGACCAGGTTCCGCCGCACGGCGGAGGACCCGGAGCCGGGCGAGTACCCGGCGCCGACCGAAGTCCCGTTGCTGGGGCGCTGGTTGACGCACCTGACGGACCGTGCGCAGGTGCCGGGTTCCTCGTTGCTGCTGTCGATGACCGGTCTGCTGGCCCGGCACTGGGCGACGGGGCAGAGCCACCTGGAGGACCAGCACCTGGCAGCCCGGCTGGCCTGGCACCGGTCGCCGGCCGGGTTCGAGCCGGCCGGTACGGGCGCGTCGGCGGCGGAGTGGGTGGAGTCGGCGCGGGACGGCGGGGGCCTGCTGCTGCACCCGCCGGCCGGTCCGGCCACCGATCCGAAGTTCGACGAGCGGGTGCTGGCCCCGGCGATCCTGCGGCACGACGCCGCGGTGGCGGTGCGCGAGCGGGCCGAGGCGGCCCGGGACGGCGCGGAGGTCCGCCGGGCGGCGGGCCTGGTCGAGCAGGCGCACGCCGAGCTGGCCCGGCTGCTGCTCGCGGTGGCGCTGCCGACCTGGCGCGACGTCTGGCACGGCGTGGACCTGCTGCGGGAGCTGCCCGCGGCCGGGCACCTGGCGGACCGCTGGGAGGGCGACCGCTGGTCGTTCACCATGCACCGGGACCGGGTGGCGGCGGGCGAGCCGCCGCAGCCGCGGCTGGACGACGCGGTGACGGCGGCCCGGAAGCTGGCCCAGCGGGAGCGGGAGCAGGCGAAGCTGGAGATCCAGGAGGCGTTGGACGACCCGCTGGCGATGGCGGAGCGCCGGCTGTCCGGCGAGGCGTTCGCCGGCGAGGTGGTGGACGTGGTCCCGGAGTGGTCCGCGGGCCGTTCGCCCAAGCCGCGCCCGCTGCTGGTGGTGCGCACCGAGGACCGTCCGCACGCCGATCCGGGCCGGGAGGTGTACCGGGCGCACGCGGAGCCGGCCCAGCGGGCCGAGATCGTCTCGTCCGGGCCGGGCGAGGTGGTGGTGCGGCTGCTGTCCGGCATGGGGCGGCGCAAGGACCCGGAGCCGGGCAGCGTCCCGGAGCCGGGGGCGGCCGTGGTGTTCACCCTGTTCGAGCTGGCGCCCCGGCAGTCCGCCCCGCTGCCGGACCCGGCGGACACGCCGTGGACGCACGGCGGCCCTCCGGTGGCCGTCGAGGATGCACCGGCCGGTGCGGACGAGTGGGAATGATCGGCGAATGAACCTTTCCGGAGATCCGGTGGCGGACCGTCAGGACGGCTCCCCTGCCGGCGAGTTGGCCCCGGGCGAGGCCGCCGACCGGGCCGTCGCGGGGATCCTCGACGCGGTGGTGCGCCCGGCGCCGGGCGCGCCGCGCGGGGTGGTGGTCGACTCCCCGCCGGGTGCGGGCAAGTCGACGCTGGTGGTGCGGGCGGCCCGCGAACTGGTCGGCGCGGGCGAGCGGCTGATGATCGTGGCCCAGACCAACAGCCAGGTCGACGACCTGGTCGACCGGTTGGCGTCGAAGGCCCCGGAGATCGGCATCGGCCGGCTGCACGCGAGCGACTCCAGGCCCGCCCCGGAGGCCCTGCGGCACCCCAACGTCACGGCGAAGGACAAGGTCGCCGACCTGCTGGAGCAGGACGTGGTGATCTCCACCGCGGCGAAGTGGCAGTGGGTGAAGGCCGAGCAGCCCTGGCGGCAGGCGATCGTCGACGAGGCGTACCAGATGCGTTCGGACGCGCTGCTGGCGGTGGCCCGGCTGTTCGAGCGGGCGCTGTTCGTCGGCGACCCGGGCCAGCTGGACCCGTTCACCGTGGTGGGCACCGACCAGTGGGCGGGCCTGTCCTACGACCCGTCCTCCTCGGCGGTGGTGACGCTGCTCGCGCACAACCCGGCGATCCGCCCGCACCGCCTGCCGGTGTCCTGGCGGCTGCCCGCGTCGGCGGCGCCGCTGGTCTCGGCCGCGTTCTACCCGTACACCCCGTTCCGGTCCGGCACCGGCCCGGACGACCGGACGCTGGTGCCGGGCGTGCGCGGCGACGGTTCGGCGGTGGACGCGGCGATCGACGAGGCGGCGGCCGGCGGCTGGGCGCTGCTGGAGCTGCCCGCCCGGCACACCGTCCGCACCGACGCGCAGGCGGTGGCCGCGGTCGCGGCCACCGTGCGCCGGCTGCTGGAGCGCGGGCTGACCGCCCGCTCCGAGCAGGGGGCCGCCCTGCTCACCGCGGGCCGGGTCGCGGTCGGCACCGCGCACCGGGACCAGGCCGCCGCGGTGCGCGCCGAGCTGGCCCGGCTGGGCGTGCCGGTCGACCCGGCGGCGGGCGAGGCCGTCACGGTGGACACCGCGAACCGGTTGCAGGGCCGCGAGTACGACGTCACGGTCGTGCTGCACCCGCTCTCCGGCCGCCCCGACGCGACCGCCTTCCACCTGGAGACCGGCCGGCTGTGCGTGCTGGCCTCCCGGCACCGGCACGCCTGCATCGTGGTGGCCCGCGCGGGCATCCCCGAGCTGCTCGACAACCATCCGGCCACCGAGCCGGTCCAGCTCGGCGTGGCCGTCAAGTTCCCCGACGGCTGGGAGGCCAACCACGCGGTGCTGGCCCACCTCTCGGAACACCGCGTCCGGTTGTGACCGCAGCGGGCGGGCGTGCGGCGCGGGCCTCGCGCCCCCGGCGGGGAATAGCGCTCGTGGGCGCACCGTTCCGGTTCTGGCGGTCCGCGCGCGACAATGGACGGCGGCCGTCTTTCCCCTGTCACCCCCGGAGGTGCTCCGTCATGCCCGACTCGCATCCGCAGGCGTCCGACCAGGGCGGTTCGCCGACTCCGGCGGTCGTTCCGTCGGTGCCGGGCCCGGCCCGGCGGATCCGGCCGGTTGAGTTGATCTTCGAGCCGGCGGGGGCGGAGCCGGAGCCGGAGCGGTTCTTCGACCTGGAGTCGATCGACGACCCGTCCGAACTGCTGTCGCGTTCCACCGAGTTGGCCCTGGCGTTCCGGGCCGCGGCGGAGCGGGCGACGGACTTCCAGGCGCTGGCCGCCGCCCAGCTCGCGGATCCGCGCCGGTTCGACGCGCTCTCCGCGGAGCAGATCGCCGAGCGGGCGGACTGGACGCCTGACTACGCGCGGAAGATGGTCGAGTACGGCCGCTCGCTGCAGCGCCGCGGCCCCGAGGAGTAGGCCCGAGCGGGCTCGGGCGAGCCCCGGAGCGGCCCCGCCAGGCCACTGGCATATGCGGCGGGCGATGGTACGCCCCCTCCCCCGCCGCTGTCCGGCGAACGCCGTTTTCGGCGCGCCCCGCCGGGCCGCCGGTCCACCCTTTCCGGGTGGACATCTGGACCTATCAATCCGTGGAGTACGTCAGCGTCGCCGGGGAGGCGTGGCTCGCCTCCGCCAGCGAGTACCCGAGCAGCATGCGCGCGCTGTGGGAGGCCCGCCCGTGGGCGCCCGCGGTCCTCCCGTGCGGCCGGGTCTTCGACGTGATCAGCCTGCCGGCGGTGTTCGGCCGCCGGGTGCTGGACGAGCTGTGGACCTCGGGCCCGGGCTGCGGCCCGGTGGCGACCTACCGGGGCCGGACGCTGCTGTTCGTGCAGCCGGGGACGGCGGCCCGGCTGCGGACGCTGCTGGCCTGGGAGGAGTGGGCCCGGGACGTGCCGCCGCTGCTGTGCCACGGCCCGGGGGACGCGGTCACGGTGCCGCCGGTGCAGCGGGCGGTCGACCAGCCGGAGTCCTCGTCCAGCCGGTGGGTCGTCGCGCCGGACACCACCGAGCCGTGGCTGCCGGGGGCGTCGGTGGTGCTGTGGGCGTGTGTCCGGGCGGCCCGCGGCCGCACCCGGGAGGCGGGCGACCCGGTGCCGAACGCGCGCTGAACGGGGGGTGCCGCTCCGGTGGGAATGGATTTGGGCCCGGGCGCCGGGCGCTGCTAGAGTCTTCCACGTCAGCAGGCGCCGCTAGCTCAGTTGGTTAGAGCAGCTGACTCTTAATCAGCGGGTCCGGGGTTCGAGTCCCTGGCGGCGCACAGACAGCGAAAGGCCCTCCTTCACCGGGGGGCCTTTCGCGTTGCGCCGTCCGGGCCGCGTTGCCCCCGGACGGTGTGTAAAGGGCTGCTAATGTCCGGGTCATGGCGTCCGACGATCTTCACTCCGACTGGGCCGCCTGGCTCGACGCGGAGCTCGCCGAGGCCGAGGCGGCCGCCCTGCGCGGGCACCGGCAGGAGCGGCGCAGGCGGCGCCTGTGCCGCGCGCTGGCCTGGACGGGCGCGGTGACGCTGGCGGCCGGCCTGGGCTTCGGCCTGGTGTACACGGCCCAGCACGGCCCGCCCCCGCGCCCGGCGGTCTCCGCCTCCCCCACCCCGGCCGGTTAGCCGGCCCGGGTCCTCGGCCGGTCAGCCGCTCGGGGCCTCCAGCAGCACGACCACCAGCCGGCGCGGCCCGTGCACGCCCTTGACCCGGATCATCTCGATGTCGGCGGTGGCGGACGGCCCGCTGACGAAGGTGAGCGGCCGGGCCGGGTCGAGGACGGCGAGCGCGCCGGACAGCGCGGAGTGCACCTGTTCGGCCCGCACCACGCACACGTGCAGGTCGGGCAGCAGGGTGGCGGCGCGGCGCCCCTGGGCGGCTCCGCCGTCGAGGACCAGGGTGCCGGAGTCGGCGACGGCGGCCGCACAGGCCGTCAGGACGGCGTCGGTGGCGTCGAGTTCGGCCCTGCCGAGCGGCGGCCGGTCGGCGCGCACCTCGCCGTCCCAGTCGGCGGTCCAGGCGGCGGGCAGTCCGTCCGGGACGACCAGGCTGCGGGCGCCCTCGTCGTGCAGGGCCCGGGCGACGGCGGGGCCGGGGTCGGTGGCGCGCAGCACCCGGGCGCCGTACTCGGCCAGCCGTTCGGCGAACAGTGCGAGCGTGCCGGGCCGGTCGTCCGGGTCGGTGCCGGGGGCGTGCCGCAGGTAGTGGCGGGGCGGTTCGGGGGCGGGCGGGACGGCGGCGGCGCGGATCCGGCGGAGGATCTCCTCGCGGGCGGCGGTCATGCGCGTTCTCCTTCGTTCCGCTTCCACCAGGTGCGGAAGGACTCCCCGGGGACGTCGGGCAGGGCCCGGTTGTCGGTCCAGCCCGGGACGGGGGTGCGCGCGGGCAGCAGCGGTCCGAGCAGCCCGGCGCCCTTCACGGCGGCCTTCCACAGCAGCGGGCGCTGCATCGCGGCGCCGACGGTGTTCAGCGCGGCCCGCTCGACCGGGTGCTTGCCGCCGTCGGCGACCTGGGCGCGCAGGTCGAGCAGCACGTCGGTGAACCGGATCCGGACCGGGCAGACCTCGTTGCAGGCGCCGCACAGCGTGGAGGCGTACGGGAGCGAGGCGGTCTGCGGGTCGTCGAGGCCGCGCAGCAGCGGGTTGAGGATCGCGCCGATCGGCCCGGGGTAGACCGAGCCGTAGGCGTGGCCGCCGGTGCGCTCGTAGACGGGGCAGGTGTTCATGCAGGCGCCGCAGCGGATGCAGCGCAGGGCCTGTCGGCCGACCGGGTCGGCGAGGGCGCGGGTGCGGCCGTTGTCGACCAGGACGAGGTGGAAGTCGCGCGGGCCGTCGCCGTCGACCGTGCCGGTCCAGGTGCTGGTGTAGGGGGCCATCCGCTCCCCGGTGGCGTTGCGGGCCAGCAGTTGCAGGAAGACTTCGAGGTCCTGCCAGGTGGGGACGGTCTTCTCGATGCCGACGACGGAGATCAGGGTGTCGGCGAGGGTGAGGCACATCCGGCCGTTGCCCTCGGACTCGACGACGACCAGGGTGCCGGTCTCGGCGACCACGAAGTTGGCGCCGGAGACGGCGACCTTGGCGCCGAGGAACTTCTCCCGCAGGTGCAGCCGGGCGGCTTCGGCGAGTTCGGCGGGATCGTCGGTGAGCCCTTCGGGGGCGGGGCGGCCGTGCCGGCCCATCTCGCGGGCGAAGATGTCGCGGATCTCGCTGCGGTTGCGGTGCAGGGCGGGGACGACCACGTGCGAGGGCAGGTCGTCGCCGAGCTGGACGATGGTGGCGGCGAGGTCGGTCTCGCGGGCGTTGATCCCGGCGGCTTCGAGGGCGGCGTCGAGGCCGATCTCCTCGGTGAGCATCGACTTGACCTTGACGATCTCGCGTTCGCCGGTGGCCCTGACCAGGTCGGTGACGATCCGGTTGGCCTCGGCGGCGTCCCGGGCCCAGTGGACGGTGCCGCCGGCCGCGGTGACCTTCTCCTCGACCTGCAGCAGGTAGCCCTCCAGGCCGGCCAGCACCCGGTCCTTGATCGCGGCGGCGCTGTCGCGCAGTTGCTCCCAGTCGGGGCGTTCGGCGGCGAGCACGGCCCGCTTGCCGCGGATGGTGTGGGTGGCGCGGCGGACGTTCTCGCGCAGCTGCCGGTTGCCGACCTCGCGGGCGGCGGCCTCGGGGAACGCGGGCCAGCCCAGGAAGGACCTGCTCATCGGGCGGCCTCCACCACGGGGAGGCCGGGCAGCGGCCCGTCCTGGGCGGTGCGGGCCAGGATCTCCACCAGGTGCAGGGTGCGCACCGGGTGGCCGTCCTTCGTCAGCCGGCCGCCGATGTTCATCAGGCAGGAGTTGTCGACGGCGGCCAGCACGGACGCCCCGGTCTCCAGGACGTGCCGGGCCTTGTCGCCGTTCATGGCGCCGGAGACGGCCGGGTTCTTGACCGAGAAGGTCCCGCCGAAGCCGCAGCACTCCTCGGCGGCGGGCAGCTCGACGTAGTCGATCCCGTCGACGGCGCGCAGCAGCCGGTGCGGCCGGTCGCCGAGCCGGGTGGCGCGCAGGCTGTGGCAGGTCGGGTGGTAGGTGACCCGGTGCGGGAAGTGCGCGCCGACGTCCTCGACGCCCAGCCGGTCGGTCAGGTACTCGGTCAACTCGAAGGTGCGGGGCGCGAGTTCGGCAACTGCCCGGGCCAGTCCGGGGTCGCCGACGGCGGCCAGCGGGTAGGCCTCGGCGGGCATGCCGGCGCAGGAGGCGGAGGGGACGACGATCTCCTCGTAGCCGCCGAAGGTGTCGACGAAGTGCCGGGCGAGCCTGGCGGTCTCCCTGCGGTAGCCGGTGTTGAAGTGCATCTGGCCGCAGCAGCTCTGGCCGGGCGGGAAGTCGACCTCGACGCCGAGGCGGCGCAGCAGGGTGACGGCGGCGCGGCCGGTGCCGGGGAAGAGGGTGTCGTTCAGGCAGGTCACGAACAGGGCGGTGCGGGAGCGCGGGGTGTCCGGGGGCATGCCCGCATCATAGATGCAAGCTTAGATGCAAGCCAGGACCCGTGACAGAATGACGGCGTGAGCGACGCTTCCCTCCCCACCGCCGACCGGGCCTACCGGCACGTCCGCACCCGCCTGCTGGACGGCAGTTGGCCCGGCGGCACGCTGCTCTCCGAGGGCGTCGTCGCCACCGAGCTGGGCCTGTCCCGCACGCCCGTCCGGGAGGCGTTCCTGCGCCTGCAGTCGGAGGGCTTCCTGCACCTGTACCCCAAGCGCGGCGCCCAGGTCGTCCCGATCGCCCCGGGCGAGGCCCGCGACGTGCTGGCCGCCCGGGTCCTGTTCGAGCACGCCGCCGTCGACACCCTGGCCGCCCGCGGCCCGGCCGCGCTGACGGCCGCCGCCGCGGACCTGCTGGCCGCCTGCGAACACCGCGACCCGCACCCCGTCGAGGCCGGCCGGCACTTCCACCTCACCCTGCTGCGGGCGGCCGGCAACCCCGTCCTGACCTCGCTCTACCAGACCCTCTGGGACCGCCAGATACGCGTCTCGGCCGCCGCCACCGCGACCGCCGACCACGCCGAGCGGGACCACGCCGAACACCTGGCGCTGGCCCGCGCCCTCGCCGCCCCCGACCCGGCCCTGGCCCGCGAACTGGTCACCGCGCACGCCGAGTCCCTGCTGGCGCGGGTGACGTGAAAGCAGGGGCTCGGGGAACGGCGAGCCCGAGTCTGCTGACGGTGCACTGCCGTTGCGCGCATCGGCTTCCGGTTCCGTTCACTGCACGCAGCAGCACGAACCTCCGATGGGCTCCGACCGCCAGCAGCACGGACTCGCCGTTCCCCGAGCCCCTAATGCGGGCCCGCCGTTCTCACCGGCCGCGCAGCTCCCGGTAGCGGCCCACCAGGTTCGCGGTCGAAGCGTCCAGCGCCCCGGCGCCCTCGCCGGTGAGCAGCACCGGCTCGACCTTCTTGGCCAGCACCTTGCCGAGCTCGACGCCCCACTGGTCGAAGGAGTCGATGTTCCAGACCGCGCCCTGGACGAACACCTTGTGCTCGTAGAGCGCGATCAGCTGGCCCAGCACGTGCGGGGTCAGCTCGTCGGCCAGGATGGTCGTGGTGGGGTGGTTGCCGCGGAAGGTCTTGTGCGGGACGAGCTCGGCGGGCACGCCCTCGGCCGCGACCTCCTCGGCGGTCTTGCCGAAGGCCAGCGCCTGGGTCTGGGCGAAGAAGTTGGCCATCAGCAGGTCGTGCTGGGCGACCAGGCCGGGCTGCAGGTCGGCGACCGGCTTCGCGAAGCCGAGGAAGTCGGCGGGGATGGTCTTGGTGCCCTGGTGCAGCAGCTGGTAGTACGCGTGCTGCCCGTTGGTGCCGGGGGTGCCCCAGACCACCGGGCCGGTCTGCCAGTCGACGGGGTTGCCCTGGCGGTCGACGGACTTGCCGTTGGACTCCATGTCGAGCTGCTGCAGGTACGCGGTGAACTTCGACAGGTAGTGCGAGTACGGGAGCACGGCGTGCGCCTGGGCGTCGAAGAACGCGCCGTACCAGACGCCGAGCAGGCCGAGCAGCAGCGGCACGTTCTGCTCGGCGGGGGCGGTGCGGAAGTGCTCGTCGACCAGGTGGAAGCCGGCCAGCATCTCCTGGAACCGCTCGGCGCCGATGGCGATCATCAGCGAGAGGCCGATCGCCGAGTCGTAGGAGTAGCGGCCGCCCACCCAGTCCCAGAACTCGAACATGTTGGCGGTGTCGATGCCGAAGTCGGCGACGCCCTGCGCGTTGGTGGACAGCGCCACGAAGTGCTTGGCGACGGCCTCCTCGCCGGCGCCGAGCTGCTCCAGCAGCCAACTGCGGGCGGCGACCGCGTTGGTGATGGTCTCGATGGTGGTGAAGGTCTTGGAGGCGACGATGAACAGCGTCTCGGCGGCGTCCAGGTCGCGGACGGCCTCGTGCAGGTCGGCGCCGTCCACGTTGGAGACGAAACGGACCGTCAGGTCGCGGTCGGTGTAGGAGCGCAGCACCTCGTAGGCCATCGCGGGGCCGAGGTCGGAGCCGCCGATGCCGATGTTGACGACGTTGCGGATCCGCCGGCCGGTGTGGCCGGTCCAGGCGCCGGAGCGCACCCGTCCGGAGAAGTCGGCCATCTTGTCGAGGACGGCGTGCACGGCGGGCACCACGTTCTCGCCGTCGACCTCGATCACGGCGCCGCGCGGGGCGCGCAGCGCGGTGTGCAGGACGGCGCGGTCCTCGGTGGTGTTGATCTTCTCGCCGCGGAACATCGCGTCGCGCAGCTCGGCGACGCCGGTCGCGGCGGCGAGTTCGCGCAGCAGGTCGAGGGTGCGGTCGGTGACCAGGTGCTTCGAGTAGTCGACGAAGAGGTCGCCGACCTGCAGGGTGTAGCGCGTGCCGCGGTCGGGGTCGGCGGCGAACAGCTCGCGCAGGTGCTGGTCGCCCAGTTCCGCCCGGTGCTTCCCCAGCGCGGCCCACTGCGGGGTGCGGTCCAACGGGGTCCGGCCGTTGGCAGGGGTGTCCGACATCGGTTGCTCCTAGCGTCGTACGGGTTGCGTCTACCGGCTGGTTCCGGCGGGAGGGTCGCGCTGGTCCGGGCGGGTACGCGTGCGTGTGCCGGCTCCGTCGACGGCCTTGCCCGCCCCCAACCCTATGCCCTGCGGGCGCGCCCGCAGGGGCGCACCGCGAGAGGTCGACGGGACGTCACTTCCGGGCCGACTGGAGGTCGAGCGCGCGCAGCACGCGGTCCGCCACCTCGGGGTCGGCGCCGGCCTCGCCGCGGGCCACCAGCACCTCCCGGCGGGAGGCGGCGATCATCTCCTGCTCGACGGCGAAGGCCTGCCGCCACTGCTTGCCGCGGCGCTTGGCCTCCAGCGCCTCCTCCTCCTCGTACTTCTCCGGGCAGAGCCGGGCGAGGCGGTCGTGCTGGCGCTCGCGCAGCCGCTCGGTGATCTCCGGCGGGAGCTGGTCCTCCTCCTCCAGTTCGGCGAGCCGGTGCAGCCCGGCCTTGGCGGCGCGCCACCACAGTTCCCGGACGGCCCGCTCGTGCTCGTCGTGGGCGTCGTCCAGGCCGAGCAGCTTGACCACGTAGGGCAGCGTCAGGCCCTGGACCACCAGGGTGAACAGCACCACGCTGAACGCGATGAAGACGATCTCGCTGCGGGCCGGGAACGCCAGCCCGTCGTGCAGCGCGAGCGGGATGCCGAGCGCCAGCGCGACGGTGGCCACCCCGCGCATGCCGGACCACCACAGCACGACGGTCTCCCGCCAGCTGATCGGGGTGTCCTCCTCGCCGTGGGTGACCCGCCGGGAGATCCAGGCGGCGGGCAGCAGCCACAGCAGGCGCAGCAGCACGACCACGCCGATCACGATCGCGGTGTCGCCGATCATGGTGTGCCAGGTGTCCTTGACGTCCTGCAGGACGGTGGACAGCTCCAGGCCGATCAGGCCGAACGCGACGCCGGTGATCAGGGTCTCGACGATCTCCCAGAACGCGTTGCCGACCAGCCGGTAGGAGACCTCGTCGGCGTCGGAGGCCCGGTCGGCGAGGTAGAGCGCGCAGACCACCACGGCCAGCACGCCGGAGCCGTGCGCCTCCTCGGCCAGCGTGTAGGCGGCGAACGGGACGAGCAGGTTGAGCGCGACCTGCTGGGTCGGGTCGTCCAGGAACCCGGCGATCTTCGCGTTCAGCCAGCCGAGCCCGATGCCGACGGCGACCGCGACGACGGCGGAGAGCAGGAAGCGCTCGACCGCCCGGCCCACCGACAGGTCGCCGTCGACCACGGCCTCGACGGCCAGCGAGTAGATGACGATCGCGGTGACGTCGTTGAACAGGCCCTCGCTCTCCAGCACCGCGGTCAGCCGGCGCGGCAGCCCGACCTCGCCGGCCACCGCGACGGCGGCGACCGGGTCCGGCGGGGAGACCAGCGCGCCCAGCGCGACCGCAGCGGCCAGCGGCGCGGCGGGCACCAGCCAGCTGAACACCCCGGCCACCGCGGTGGTGGTGACCACCACCAGGGCGACGGCCAGCAGCAGGATCGAGCGGATGTTGGCCTTGAAGTACCGCACCGAGGAGCGCCGGGCCACCGCGAAGATCAGCGGCGGCAGCACCAGCGGCAGGATGAACTCCGGATTGACCTGCACGTTGGGGATCTGCGGGACGACCGCGAAGACCAGGCCCACCATGGTCATCAGCACCGGCTGCGGGATCCTGCTCCGGCGGGCCAGCGGCATCGTGACCACCGAGGCGAGCAGCACCAGGAAGAGCAGGGTCAGCTGGCCCACGGTGGTTCCTCTCGGCAGGTGCGGGGTGCGCCGGCTTCAGCATACGTCCGGGTCCGGGCCGGGCCGATTGTGTGTTTCGGGCGCTGACCAGGTAATGTTCTCTCCGTCAGCAGGCGCCGCTAGCTCAGTTGGTTAGAGCAGCTGACTCTTAATCAGCGGGTCCGGGGTTCGAGTCCCTGGCGGCGCACCGACAGCACGAAGGCCTCCCTCCGGGGAGGCCTTCTGCGTTCGCCGGTCCGCTGTTCGCCGATCCGCTCACGCCTGGTGCAGTTCGTTGACGCACAGCACGTTGCCGTCGGGGTCCTTGAACCAGGCGGCCCGCATGCCGTCGGCCTCGGCGACCCCGTCGAGGGTCTTCAGCCCGGGCTGGTCGTACTCCTCGAACACCACGCCGCGGCCGCGCAGTTCGGCCATCTCGGTGTCCAGGTCGGCGACCTTCCAGCTGGCCAGGGTGTGGCCGGCCTGCCCGCCGTACGGGGTCTCGTACATCCCGAACTCGGTGCTGCCGCAACGGAAGACCACCTCTTCGGCGCCTTCCCGGGCGAGCGTGAGCCCGAGCGTGTCGTGGTAGTAGCGCTTGGCCCGTTCGAGGTCGGTCACGGGGATCACCGCGAACAGGGGCGCGTCTGCCAGCATCGCCATCACCTCCTTCCTCCCCAGGCTAGGCGCGCCCTCCGCCCCGGTCGACCAGCGGCGGTCCGGCCGGAGGACGGCCGGAGCCGGCCGCCCTCCGAGGGGCGGCCGGCTCCGTCAGTGCCGTGCCGGGTCTCAGCCGAAGTAGCTGTGGAAGTTCTTCGAGAACTCGTTGCCGTTGTAGCTGTCCCAGTTGATCGACCAGGTCATCAGGCCGCGCAGGTTCGGCTGCTTGCCGGCCCGCGGGGTGTAGGAGCCGCAGCTGGTGCCCTTGGTGAGGCAGTCCAGCGCCTGGTTGACCACGGCCGGGGCGACGTAGCCGTTGCCGGCGTAGGTGTTGGCGGGCATGCCGATGGCGACCTGCGAGGGCTTGAGCGCCGGGAACACGTTGTTGGTGTTACCGGCCACCGGGAAGCCGCTGAGCAGCATGTCGGTCATGGCGATGTGGAAGTCCGCGCCGCCCATGTTGTGGTACTGGTTGTCGAGGCCCATGATCGAGCCCGAGTTGTAGTCCTGGACGTGCAGCAGCGTCAGGTCGTCGCGCAGGGCGTAGATGACCGGCAGGAAGGCGCCGGCCCGCGGGTCCTGGCCGCCCCAGGGGCCCGAACCGTAGTACTGGTAGCCGAGCTGGACGAAGAAGGTCTCCGGCGCCATGGTGAGCTGGAACTTCGCGCCGTACTTGGCCTTGAGGGTCTTGACCGCGGAGATCAGGTTGGTGATCACCGGGGTGGTGGGGTTCTTGAAGTCGTTGTCGCCGGTGTTGAGCGACAGCGAGTGGCCCTCGAAGTCGATGTCGAGGCCGTCCAGGCCCCACTTGTCGATGATCGCGGAGACCGAGTTGACGAAGTTGTCGCGGGCGGCGGTGGTGGTGAGCTGCACCTCGCCGTTCTGGCCGCCGATCGACAGCAGGACCTTCTTGCCCTTGGCCTGCTTGGCGGCGATGGCCGCCTTGAAGTCGGCGTCGGACTCGACGCCGGGGCACTCGGTGACCGGGCAGCGGTTGAAGTGGATGGTGCCGCCGGTGATGGAGTCCGGCTCGCCGAAGGCCAGGTCGATGATGTCCCAGCTGTCGGGGACGTCGGACATCTTCATGTACCCGGCGCCGTTGGCGAAGCTGGCGTGCAGGTAGCCGACCAGGGCGTGGCCGCCCGCGGGCGGCGGGCTGGTGGGCGGCACCGAGGTGGACGGGCTGCTCGACGGGCTGGCCGAGGTCGACGGCGAGGCGCTGGTCGACGGGCTGCTGCTGGCCGAGGCCGAGGCGGACGGGCTGGGGCTGGCCGGCGTGGAGGGGCTCGCGCTGGCGGAGGGCGAGGCGGGCGCGCCGGGGCCGTCCAGCGAGACGTCGTCCGCGTAGTAGGTGCCCTGCCCGTACCAGCCGTGGGTGAACACGGTGGCGGAGGTCTGGGTCGCGGAGGTGGTGAAGCTGACCGAGAGCTTCTGGTAGCCGCCGCCGGTGCTCGGCGTCCAGGTCGAGGCGCCGCCGTCCACGCCGAGGTAGACGTAGGCGCCGTTGACGTACGCGCTGAGCGTGTACGTGGTGCTGGGGGCGACCGCGACGGTCTGGGCGCACTGCGCGGTGTCGGACGCGGAGGCCGCGCCCGCGAGCGCGTAGGTGCCGCCGTGGGCGTGGCCGGTGACCACCGAGCCGGTCGAGCCGCTACAGGTCCAGGGGCTCAGTGCATTGGTCTCGAAACCGCCGTTGACCAGGAATTCTCCGGCCGAGGCCGACCCGGCCAGGCCGAAGCTGAGCGCGACGGCGCCGGTGGCCGCCACCGCCCAGGCCGTTCCGGCGGCGAGCAGCCGCTTCCTGCGGGGAGTGTGCATGTGGGGATGCTCCTGCCTCTGTGTGGGGGACGCCCTCCTCCGTCCGCCGGGCTGTGGGGTTCCCGACCGGGGCGTGCCGCCGCACCGGCACCCACCCAGGGAGTTGGACTAGACCACTGAAGCGGCTGCGGCCGTCCCCTGTCAATGGACCGGCGGACCCGGTTCACTGACCCCGCGTCAGCCGCCCCGGCGGCCCTCCGGCGGCCCGCCCGGACCGACCGCGTTTGCGGGCCCCGGCCGCCGATCGAACCATGGAGGGGTGTCCGGATACCTGCGGTACCCCCATGTGCGCGGTGGGCTGCTCGCCTTCACCGCGGAGGACGACGTCTGGGTCGCGCCGCTGGCGGCGGACGGGACGGTGGGCCGGGCCTGGCGGGTGAGCGCGGACCGGACCAGGGTCAGCCACCCCCGGCTGTCGCCGGACGGCGCGGTGCTGGCCTGGACGAGCTGGTCGGCGCTGGTGCCGGAGGTGTTCACCGCGCCGGTGGACGGCGGGGCGGCGGTGCGGCTGACGTACTGGGGCAGCCAGGACACCCGGGTGCGCGGCTGGCTGCCGAACGGCGAGGTGCTGGCGGTGACCTCGTACCACGAGCCGTTCGCGCACTACGCCTGGGCGTGGGAGCTGTCGCCGGACGGCGCGCCGGGGCGGCGGATGCCGTGGGGGCCGGTCGCGGACGCCCAGGTCGGCGAGGGGCACACGGTGCTGCTGACCGACGCGGCGCCGCACGAGCCCGCGTTCTGGAAGCGCTACCGGGGCGGCGCGACCGGCCGGCTCTGGGTCGACCACGACCTGCTGCTGCCCGGCCTGCCCGGGCACCTGGCCTCGCCGATGCCGGTGGCCGCCGCCGACGGCACCCGGATCGCGTTCCTCTCCGACCACGAGGGCGTCGGCAACCTGTACTCGGTCCGCCCGGACGGCACCGGCCTGCGCCGGCACACCGACCACGCCTCGTACTACGCCCGGGAGGCCGCCACCGACGGCGTCCGGGTGGTCTACCAGCACGCCGGGGACGTCTGGCTGCTGGACTCGCTGGACGCCCCCGCCCCGCGCCGGCTGGAGGTGCCGCTGGGCGGGGCGCGGGCCGGGCGGCGGCCGTACCAGGTCAGCGCCGCCAACAACGTCAAGGACCTGGCCTGCGACGCCACCGGCCGGGCCGGGGTGATCAACGTCCGCGGCTCGCTGTACTGGCTGACCCACCGCGACGGCCCGGCCCGGGTGCTGGCCGACACCCCGGGCGTGCGCTGCCGGCTGCCGCTGGTGCTCGGCTACGGCAACCAGGCGGCCTGGGTGACCGACGCGGACGGCGAGGACGCGATCGAGCTGGCGGCGCTGCCGGGCAAGGACGCCGCCGACGAGCACCCCCCGCACCGGCGGATCGCCGGCGGCCGGATCGGCCGGGTCCAGGAGCTGGCCGCCGCCCCCGACGGCGGGCGCCTCGCGGTGGCCTGCTCGGACGGGCGGCTGCTGCTGGTGGACACCGCGGACGGCGCGGTCGCCGAGGTCGCCGCGTCCCGGTTCGGGCCGGTCTCCAGCCCGTCGTTCTCCCCCGACTCGCAGTGGCTGGCCTGGTCGGAGCCGGTCGCGGGCCGCTCGCTGCGGGCGATCCGGCTGGCCCGCACCGACCGGCCCGAGCACAAGGTCGCCGTCACCGGCGGCCGGTTCGAGGACGAGCACCCGGTGTTCACCCGGGACGGCCGCTTCCTGGTGTTCCTGTCCTGGCGCGGCTTCGACCCGGTGCACGACGTGCACACCGGCGACCTGTCCTTCCCGCTCGGCTGCCGCCCCTACCTGGTCCCGCTGGCCGCCGGCACCCCGTCCCCGTTCGCCTCGCCCGCCGAGGGCCGCCCGCCGGTCGGCCTGGACCCGGAGGAGGCCACCGGCGACGGCACCGTGCGGGTCGACGAGGAGGGGCTGGGCAAGCGGCTCGTCCCGTTCCCGGTGATCGCCTCCAAGTACTCGGCGACGGCGGCGGTCCGCGGCGGCGTGGTGTGGCTGCGCTGGCCGATCTCCGGCGCGCTCGGCCAGACCTTCGCCAACCCCGAGGACACCTCCGGCCGCCCCGCCCTGGAGCACTTCGACCTGGCCCGGGGCCGCCGCACCACCCTGGTCGAGCAGTTGGACGGCTTCGCGGTCTCCGCGGACGGCTCGGCCGTCTCGGTGTTCTCGGCCGGCGCGCTCAAGCTGTACCCGCTGGCCGCGCCCACCGCCCCCGTCCCGGTCGACCTGCGCCGGATCACCCACACCGTGCACCCGGCCGCCGAGTGGCGGCAGTCCTACGCCGAGGCGGCCCGGATCGTCGCCGACCAGTTCTGGGACGCCGGGATGTGCGGCCTCGACTGGCCCGCGCTCACCGACCAGTACGCCCCGCTGCTGGAACGGATCGCCTCCCCCGACGACTTCGCCGACCTGCTGCGCGAACTCCTCGGCGAACTGGGCACCTCGCACGCCTACGTCACCCCGTCCCGGCGCGGCGAGGGCCCGGCCATCGCCCAGCAGCCGCTCGGCCTGCTCGGCGCCAACGCGCACCGCGACGTCGACGGCCGCTGGCTGGTCGACCGGATCCTGCCCGGCGAGTCCTCCGACCCCAAGGCCCGCGCCCCGCTGGCCGGTTACGGCCTGCACGACGGCGACGAACTGCTCGCGGTGGACGGCCGCCCGCCCGACCCGGTGCGCGGCCCGACCCCGCTGCTGGCCGGGACGGGCGGCAGCACCGTCGAACTGACCGTCCGCCACGACGGGCGGACCCGGCGGATCGCGGTCACCCCGCTCACCGACGAGCGGCCGATCCGCTACCAGGACTGGGTGGCCAGGCGGCGGCACCTGGTCCGGGAGTTCAGCGACGGCCTGTGCGGCTACCTGCACATCCCGGACCTCGGCGGCTCCGGCTGGGCCCAGTTCAACCGCGACCTGCGCTCCGAACTCGCCCGCCCCGCCCTGGTCCTGGACGTCCGCGGCAACGCCGGCGGCAACGTCTCCGAACTCGTCCTGGAGAAGCTCCACCGCCGGGTCCTGGCCTGGGACTTCACCCGCGGCCGGCAGCCCGTCCGCTGGCCCCGGGACGCCCCGCGCGGCCCGGTCGTCGCCCTCGCCGACCACGCCACCAGCTCCGACGGCGACGTCATCATCACCGCCATCAAGGCACTCGCCCTCGGCCCGGTGGTCGGCACCCGCACCTGGGGCGGCGTGGTCGGCATGACCGGGCGGCACGCGCTCGGCGACGGCACCCAGATCTCCGTGCCGAAGAACGCCAGCTGGTTCACCGGCGGCATCGGCTTCTCGGTCGAGAACCGGGGCGTCGACCCCGACATCGAGGTCGTCCGCACCCCCCACGACTGGGCCCGCGGCGAGCACACCGACCTCGCCGCCGCCGTCGACCTCGCCCTCACCCTGCTCAGCGCGACCCCCGCCGCCGCGGCCCTGAACGCCGTACGGCCGACCCCTCGGAAGGGGCCGGCCGTAGGGAGGTGGCGGAAGGTCAGCGGGTGCGGCGGCGCAGGGTGTAGAGGACGGCGCCGCCCGCGGCGATCAGCAGGGCCGCGGCGGCGGCCAGCAGGCCGGTGTTGCTGCCGCCGCCGGTGGAGGCGAGTTCGGCGGAGGCGGCCGCGGGGGCCGGGGTGGCGGCGGTCGCGGTCGGGGTCGCCGAGGCGGCGGGCGCCTTCGTCGGGGTCGCGGTCGGCGTCGGAGTGGCCGCCTTGGTCGGGGTCGCGGTGGGCGCCTTGGTGGGCTCGGCGGCCCGGGGCACGCCCGGCAGCTGGAGGAAGGAGTCTGCCGTGACCGACGTGCCGTCCGCCCAGGCGCTCGCCCCGACCCTGATCTCCTTGACCTTCTCCGCCACCGGGGTGGAGGTGGTGATCCGCAGGTCGAAGGAGGCCGACTGCCCGTTCGCCAGCGGCACGTCCAGCGCCGCGGAGTCGACCCAGGCCGACGGGTCGCAGCCGGGCCGGGTGGGCAGGGCGACGCTGCTGCCCCCGTGCTCCCAGAACACCTTGGCGTTGTCGCCGTTCATCACGCCGAGCTGGGTGAAGAAGATCGGCAGCAGCGTCACGTGCCGGTAGTCGGCGCCGGTCCGGTTGGTCTCGGTGACCCGCACCCGGTACGTCGTCACGTCGCCCTGGACGGTCGGCTTCGCGTCGCCGGTGACCTCGAGCGCCACCGTGCCGCTGTGCGCGGGGCCGCCCTGGACCGGGGTCTCGCCCGGCAGCACGGCCGTCCCGTGGGCACACGGGGGGAGGGCCGCTGCGCCGTCCGCCCACGCGGTGCCGCCGGCCACGGCGGTGGCGGCGAGGACCAGCGCCGCGGCGGCGGCGACCTTCGTCGCAGCGGCGGCGGACGACACGGACCGGCGGGTGTTCATGGGTTTCCCCCCAAGGGATACGGGTGCTGCGACTGGTGTGGGTTGCGCGCTCCGCGGGCCGGTTTCCCTCTCGGCCCGCTCCCCCGCGCAGAAGGAATACTTCCAGCCCGACATCCGTGTGACGTATGCCTACTGTCACCGCCGTGTCACAGCGCGCGGAGCGCCGGCGCCCGGTGACGGGGCCGGCGCTCCGGGGGTGTCGCGCGGGTCAGCTCCAGGGGTCGCCCTCGGCGGTCATGTTCTCGGCGGCCTCGCGGTCCTCGCGCTCCTGCCGGATCCGGCGTTCGGCGTCGTCGCGGGCCCGTTCGACCCGGTCCCCGAAGGCGTCGGCGGCCTCGTCGTGGGCGAGGGCGGCCCGTTCGGGCGAGTCGGCGGGGGGCTGGGCCGCCGCCTTGTGGCGGAACCTGTCGAAGATGCCCATGTCTCCTCCTCGGGTGGGCGGTCCCCCCTTGCCACGGTACGCCGGTGGGACGGACCCGGTCGGGCCCGTCCCACGCGGTCGGCAGGTCAGGAGGACTCGCCCTCCTGCTGCTGCTGGTCGTCCGCGGACTCCTGGCCGCCGGGCATCATGCCCTCGGCCTGCTCGCGGGCCTTCTGCTCGGTCTCCTCGGCCTTGGAACCGTGGTCGCCGAGCGCCGACTTGGCCTGGTCGGCGAGGTCCTTCGCCTTGTCCTTGAACTGGTCGCTCAGGCCCATGTCTCCTCCTCGGGGTTTCGCGGACATCGGGCTCCGTCCACCCTCGCACCGGCCCCGGGAGGCCGCACCCGGACCGGGGCGTCCGGGTGCGGCGGCCCCGCCCCGGGCGTCAGCCGGAGATCGAGGGGGCGCCGGTCTCCAGGTGGCCGGTGAAGCGCTGCGACCAACTGGCGTCGCCGCTGACCGTCACGGTGAAGTCGTACCAGCCGTTGGTGTAGGCGACGGCGTTGAAGTAGTCGCGGGTGCTCGCCCCGGCCGCGACCTGGTACGTCCACGGGCCGTCGGAGCGGTAGGCGTTGGAGGTGACGGTGAAGGTCACCGCCGTGCTGCCGGTGTTGGCGAGTTCGAACCAGAGGGCGAGCTTGCCGGTGTCCGGGGCGGGGGCGTACGTGGCGGTGGCGGCGGCGTTCTTGCCGGCGGCGGTGGCGTCGCCGGTGAAGCGGCGCAGGAAGCGGTTGGGGCCGACCACCGTCAGGTCGTACTTGCCCGCGCCGTAGCCGGTGCCGCAGTTGAAGAAGTCGCTGGTCGAGCCGGCCGGGTCGACGGTGTACGGCCACGGGCCGCCGGAGCGGTAGGCGTTGGCGTACGCGGCGAAGTGGCTGCTCGCGCTGCCCTGGTTGGACATCGCGATCCAGACCTTGATCACGCCGCCGGAGCCGAACTCCAGGCGGTCCAGGTTGGCCACCGGCTGGTAGGGCAGCGCGCGGGCCGGGCGGGTGCCCGGCTCCTGCACCGGCAGCTGGTTGTTCACCGGGGCCGGGTTGGGCAGCGGGCCGCAGGCGGCCAGGCCGATGGTCTGCGAGGTGTCCGGCAGCGCGGGCATCCCGTACACCGGGTGGGCGAAGTCGAACATGCCGGTCAGGTCGCCGGTGACCTTCCGCCGCCAGGCCGAGATGTTCGGGCAGGTCGCGGGCTTGCCGAGGGCGGCGGTCCACTTCTCCAGGAAGCGCAGCACCGAGGTGTGGTCGGAGGTCTCCGAGGAGACCCAGCCGCCGCGGCTCCACGGCGAGACGGCGATCATCGGGACGCGGAAGCCGAGGCCGATGTTGGTGCCGTTGTAGAACTCGCCCGCCGTGCCGGACGGGGCGACCGGCGGCGGGACGTGGTCGAAGAAGCCGTCGTTCTCGTCGTAGTTGAGGAACAGGATCGTGGAGTCGAACACGGCCGGGTCGGCGTTCAGCGCGTCCAGCACGTTGTGCACGAAGTGCGCGCCGTCGGCCGGGGTGGCGTACGGGTGCTCCGAGGACGCCTGGTCCGGCACGATCCAGGACACCTGGGGCAGGGTGCCGGCCAGCACGTCCGCCCTGATCGCGGCGACGATGTCGTCCGGGGTCTTCCCGGTCGCCTTCGGGACCGAGCCCATGCCCTTGACGGCGAGCGCGCTGCCGGCGGGGGCGGAGGAGAAGGCGGTGAAGTAGGCGAGCGCGTTGTCGCCGTAGTTGTCGGCGGCGTTCTGGTAGACCTTCCAGCTGACGCCGGCCGCCTCCAGGGCCTCCGCGTACGTCTGCCACTTCAGGCCCGACTCGTCGCCGCCGTCGTACGCGGGGCCGCCGGCCGTGCCGGCCGGGTCGATCTGGCCGGACCAGTGGTAGGTGCGGTTGGGGCCGGTCGCGGAGAGCACCGAGCAGTGGTAGGCGTCGTTGACCGTCCAGTTGTCGGCCAGCGCGTAGTGGAACGGGATGTCGGCCCGGGTCAGGTAGCCGAGGGTGCGCACGTTGCCCTTGGCGGACACCCAGGAGTCCAACTTCCCGCCGTTCCACGCCTTGTGCTGGTCGCTCCAGCCGTGCGCGAGGTCCCCGTTGCACTGGGCCAGGCGCTCCGGGTCCGCGCCGCCGGCCGGCTTGGTCGCGGAGAACTGCCACGGGTACTGGCGGCCGAGCAGGTTCGGCTGGTTGAAGACGCCGTAGCCGCCGGACAGTTGGATCGTCGCCCGGTCGGCGAAGCCGCGCACGCCCTTCAGCATGCCGAAGTAGTGGTCGAAACTGCGGTTCTCCTGCATCAGGACCACGATGTGCCGGGCGTCCGCGAGGGTGCCGGTGGCCCCCGCCGCGGCCCCCGCCGCGGCCGCCGCCGCGGGTGCCGCCCCGGCTCCCGCCGCGGTCCCGGCGACCGCCGCCCCGGCCGCCGCACTCGCCGACAACGCGATGAACTTCCTACGACTCAGCTCTGCCACTTCGACCCGCCCGTCCCCTCGGCTGCTGGTGTTGTCCAGACACCTTCGTGTCGAACGCCGAGCATCCTCACGCAGGACGGGCCCTCGGGTCACCGGCCGGGACGAAGGTTTGGCGGACTGTTCACCGACGGCCGCAACGGCGGACAGGAGGTGAACAGCCGGGGGGAAATCCTCGACGGACGGCTCGCGGCGGCCGGGTTCAGTCCTGCACCGCGATGCCCAGGGCGTGGGCGAACTGCGGGGCGAGGTCGAGCAGTTGGGTGGTCGAGATGACGGCGCCGCGCAGGCCGAGGTGGCCGTCGGGCAGGCCGAGGCGGGCGGCGGTGCGCAGGTCGGTGTTCTTCAGGCTCGCGCCGCGCAGGCGGACCTCGTCCAGGGTGCTGCCGGGGAAGGAGACGTCCGTCAGCTTGGCCTCGGCGAGGTCGACGTCCCGCAGCAGGCAGTCCTCGAAGACCACGTCGCGCAGCACCGCGCCGCGCAGGTTGACCGCCTCCAGCTTGCACTGGCGGAACACCGTGCGGCGGACGGCCGAGCCGTACCCGGAGATGCCCGCCAGCACGGTGGAGTCGACCTCGGCGTCCTGCCACTCGCTCTCCGCCAGGTCGACCCCGACCAGCCGGCCGCCCTGCACCCACACCTCGTTGAACCCGGCCCGGCGCAGCTTCGCCTCCTCGATCCGCACCCCGGTGAACGCGCACTCCAGGAAGTGCGTGCCGCCGAACTGCCCGGTCAGCGCGAGGCCGTCGAAGTGCACCGTGTCGTACCGGGCGTCGGGGCGCAGCGGCCCGGTGTGGCGCTGCAGCAGGTGGGCGTAGGGGAGGTCTTCGAGGCGCACGGTCAGCTCCGTTTCGCGGACAGGATCAGGCCAGTGGCGACGGCCAGCGCCACCAGGAGCCCGGCGATCAGCACCGCGGACTCCCCCGCCAGCGTCGCAGCCAGCACCGACAGCGCGGCCAGCGGCAGGATCGCCTGGGCGGCGCCGCGCTTGTGGTGGCGGGAGTGCAGGGCCCAGACGGTGACCAGGAACAGCGCGGTGGGGACGGTCACGGCGGCGCTCGCGGCCCGGGCCGAGAGGTGCGCGGTGCCCACCGCGTGCCCGGCGGCGACCTCCAGGCCGGCGCCGACCGCGGCGGCCGAGGCGAAGACCAGGTAGTGGCCGTAGCCCCAGGGCAGCGCCTGCCGGTTGTCGCGCAGGTGGTCGTGGCTGTCGTCGGCGAAGTAGATCCACCAGGCGCCGAAGCAGATCAGCAGGCCGCCGGCCGCGATCGGCAGCAGTTCGGCGACCGCCCGGTGCTCGTCCAGCGCGGCCTGGACCGCGACGGTGGCGGCGGCGACCGTCTCGCCCAGCACGATGATGGTGAACAGGCCGTAGCGCTCCACGATGTGGTGCCGGTGCCAGGGCGTCTGGTTGTCCTTCTCGGCCCAGACCGGGACGGCGAGTTCGACCAGCACGCCGAGCGGGAACAGCGGGCCCTGGGTGCCGTGCGGGAGGAACAGCAGGACCACCCAGAACACCTGGACGACCGAGATCCCCACCGCGTAGCGCAGCGCGCAGGTGCGGGCCGGGCCGCTCTCGCCGCGGGCCGCGCGCAGCCACTGGGTGACCATGGCCAGGCGCATCAGCACGTAGCCGGCCACGCCGAGCACCAGGTCCTGGTCCTCGAAGATCCGCGGGACGCCCGCCGCGAGCACCAGCACGCCGGTGATCTGCACCAGGGTGGTGAGCCGGTAGGGCACGTCGTCGACGTCGTACGCGGAGGCGAACCAGGTGAAGTTCATCCAGGCCCACCACACCGCGAAGAAGGCCATCGCGTAGCCGGTGAGGGCGGCGGCGTAGTGGCCCTCGGCCAGGGCGTGGGCGAGTTCCCGGCCGGCCTGGGCGATGGCGACCACGAAGCACAGGTCGAAGAACAGCTCGAGCGGGGTGGAGACCCGGTGCGACTCGCGCCGGTCGCGGGCCCGCATCCGGCGGACCGGCCGGTAGGGGTCGGGGGCGGTGCTCATGGTTCTGCCTTCGCAGCGGGCCGCGCGGGCAGGGGGCGGGCGCGGCAGGGGAGTTGGACACCGGAGATCCTGGCAGCCCGGCGTGCGCGGCGCACGCACCGGGCGCGGCACGCCGGTTGACCGATTTCCACCCGATCTGACTACTCGTCACCCGGAGTTGACGCCGCAGTGCGCGATCCGAGTGACAGCGCGGTCCATTTCGGCGCGTGTTGCGTTGATTGTCCCGTCTGTCCGAATTCGACCGATAGATTCCTCTGCGGATGGACGGCCGACGAGGGCGCTTCGCGGGCAACGCGGAAGGTCAAGGACGAGGGTGGAGCACGGGGCCGGTCCCCGCGCTCCGCAGGACCCGAACTCCTCGTGATCACCGCGCTGCCCGACAGCGCCGCCCGCCGTCCGGCAGGGGTGCGTCCGGCGGCCGGTCGGGCTAGTTCGGGTCGCTGGGGGGCGAGGGCGGGCGATGTGATGGCCGTATGCGCACAATCGGGCACCGAGGGGATGTGGGGGCGGCGTGAACTGGGTCGATGTGATGATCATGGTGGGCACGCTGGCGGGGACCGCGGCGGGGATGCTGCTGGTGCAGAAGTACGCGTCGGTGCCGGCGCGGGAGAACTGCAACGACGTGGCGGGGTTCATCTTCGCGGCGGTCGGGGCGTTCTACGCGGTGCTGGTGGCGTTCGTGGTGATCGTGGTGTGGGAGAACTCGTCGACGGCGAAGGCGACCACCTTCGACGAGGCGGACGAGCTGGCGGGGGTGTACTGGATGTCCCGGCAGATGCCGCTGCCCGCGGGGGCCGAGCTGGAGGGGCTGACGCTCAGCTACGCGCACGCGGTGGTGGACACCGAGTGGCGGCAGATGAACGACCACCACAGCGACCCGGCGGCGACGGCGCTGATGTACCGGATCCGGGAGTCCGCGCTCTCCTTCGACCCGCAGGGGGACCAGCAGTCGGCGATCTACCAGAACGTGATCCAGCACGTGGACGGGCTGGCCAGCAAGCGCCGGGCCCGGCTGAACCTGATCGCGGACTGCGTGCCGCCGCTGCTGTGGGCGGCGCTGATCGCCGGCGCGGTGGTCACCATCGCCTTCACCTTCCTGTTCGGCCTCTCCAACACCTGGGCGCACCTGGCGATGGTGCTCAGCCTGGCCGGGCTGATCGCGCTGTCGCTGATCGCCATCAAGGAGATGAACTACCCGTTCGACGGGGCGAACGCGGTGAAGCCGACCGCGTTCGAGGTGTTCCTGAGCCGGCTGCCGCCACCGCGCTGAGCACGCTCGGTGAGCGGGGTGTCACGATTTCGGCGGGCGGCCCGGGGCGTGTAGTGTTCTCCGGGTCAGCAGGCGCCGCTAGCTCAGTTGGTTAGAGCAGCTGACTCTTAATCAGCGGGTCCGGGGTTCGAGTCCCTGGCGGCGCACCGACAGCACGAGAGCCTCCCTCCGGGGAGGCTCTCGGCGCTTCCGGGCCGCTCGGCGTTTCCGGGCCCGGTCCGGCTCGCCCGGGAACCGGGTTTCACCGCAGGTCGGGGAGCGTGTAGTGTTCTCCACGTCAGCACGCGCCGCTAGCTCAGTTGGTTAGAGCAGCTGACTCTTAATCAGCGGGTCCGGGGTTCGAGTCCCTGGCGGCGCACCGACAGCACGAAGGCCCCTCGCTCTCAGCGAGGGGCCTTCGGCGTTTTCCGGCCGTTCCCGCCATGTCCCTTGCGCGGCGCGCTCGTTGAGAAGGGGGAGGATGTGAAGCTAAGGGGGATTTAAAGATCGTCTTAGGAGAAATGGGACATAGGTCCCTAACATCTGACAAGTCGATCAGTCAGGCTGGCGAGGTTCACGCCGTCGCCCGAGCGAGCAGCCCGTCCGGGGCCTGCGGGAAGGTCTCCGTTGCCTCGAAAGCCTCGTGAGCGCAAGAAGCGGACCGGCTGGCGCCGGCTGATACCCACCTGGCGGATCACCCTGCTGGGCCTGGCGGCGTCGGTGCTGCTGGGGGTCGGACTGTTCGCCCTGGTGAAGGTGCCGGACGCGCACGCGGCCGCCACCGCCCAGTCCAACACCTGGCTGTACGCGGACGGCTCGGTGCTGGCCCGCACCGGCCAGACCAACCGGCAGAACGTCTCGCTGGACAAGGTCTCCCCCGAGGCGCAGCACGCCGCGCTGGCCGCCGAGGACCGCAACTTCTACTCGGAGGGCGCGGTCAACCTCAAGGGCATGGCCCGGGCCGCGTTCAACACCGCGTCCGGCGGCTCCACCCAGGGCGGCTCGACGATCACCCAGCAGTACGTGAAGAACGCGTACCTGAACCAGAAGCAGACCGTCAGCCGCAAGGTGAAGGAGGTGTTCATCGCCATCAAGGTGGACGCCACCCAGAGCAAGGACGAGATCCTCTCCTCCTACCTGAACACCTCGTACTACGGGCGCGGCGCGTACGGCATCCAGGCCGCCGCGCAGGCGTACTTCGGGGTGGACGCGAGCCGGCTGACCGCCGCCCAGGGCGCCTACCTGGCGACGCTGCTGAACGCGCCGAGCGCCTTCGACGTCTCCTCGGCCAGCGAGGCCGGCAAGCAGAAGGCGACGGCGCGCTGGAACTACGTGCTGGACGGCATGGTGGCGAAGAAGTGGCTGGGCGCCGAGGAGCGGCAGCACACCGCGTTCCCGGAGGTGCTGGCCCCGAAGTCGGCGCCGGGCCTGTCCGGGCAGGCGGGCTACCTGGTGGCCGCGGCCACCTCGTACCTGACCGACCACGGCATCGTCTCGGACGCCCAGCTCGCCCAGGGCGGGTACACCATCACGCTGACCGTCGACCCGAAGAAGCAGCAGCAGCTGCAGGACGCGGTGCAGACCCAGCTGACCGACAACCTCAAGCCGGACAGCCGGAAGGTCGACGCGGCGGCCCAGGCCGGCGCGGTCTCGGTGGACCCGAAGAGCGGGCAGGTGCTGGCGCTGTACGGCGGCGCGGACGCCACCAAGCACTGGATCGACAACGCCACCCGCACCGACTACCAGGCGGGCTCCACCTTCAAGGCGATCGCGCTGGCGGCCGCCCTGGACTCCGGGGCGCGCACCCAGTCCGGCGAGCGGATCACCGCCGACACCGTGTACGACGGCACCAACCGGCGGCCGGTGCGCGGCGCGAAGGGCACCCCGTACGCGCCGCCGAACGAGGGCGAGCACTCGTACGGGCAGATCTCGCTGCAGCAGGCCACCGACTGGTCGGTGAACTCGGTGTTCGCGCAGCTCGCGCAGGACACCGGGCTGGAGAGGGTCCGCGCCACCGCGGTGGCGCTCGGCCTGCCCGCCGACACGCCGGGCCTCAGTGCCGTCCCGTCGATCCCGCTGGGCGCGGCCACCCCGAGCGCGCTGGAGCTGGCGGGGGTGTACGCCACCCTGGACAACGACGGGCAGCAGATCACCCCGTGGCTGGTGAAGGGCCTGGAGGCGGGCGGCGAGCAGGTCGTGCTGCCCGAGCACAAGACCGCCCAGGCGATCTCCAAGGACGCGGCCCGGGCCACCACCTCGATCCTGCAGGGCGTCGTCGACGACCAGGGCGGCACCGGCTACCGGGCCGCCGCGCTGAACCGCCCGGTGGCGGGCAAGACCGGCACCACCGATGACTCCAGGTCGGTCTGGTTCGCCGGGTACACCCCCGAACTGGTGACCGTGGTCGGCCTGTTCGGGCAGGAGCCGGGCACCGGCAAGCAGGTCAGCCTGGACGGCGTGGGCGGCACCGGCAGCGCGGCGGGCGGCAAGTACCCGGCGCAGATCTGGACGGCGTACATGAAGTCCGCGCTGGCCGGGCAGCCGGTCACCGACTTCGCCGGGCCGACCCGGGCCCCGGCCGCGAGCGCGCCCTCCGGCACGCCGAGCGGCTCCGCCTCGCCGAGCCAGAGCCCGTCCGCGGCGGACAGCGCGAGCAGCACGCCCTCGCCGTCCGCGGGTGACGACCGGCCCTCGGCCTCGCCGTCGGCCCGTCCCAGCGGCGGCAGCGGGGCGAGCCCGGACGGCGGCGAGAACGGCCTCCGGCCGACCCGTTCGCCCTCGGCCCGGCCGAGCGGCGGGGCCGGTCGCAGCCCGTCCGCCAGCACCGCGCCGGGGCTGGGCGGGGCCGGCGGGCTGCTCGGCGATCAGTACCAACCGGCGGGGTAACACCTTACGGCGGAGGGGTCCGGGCTGGCAGAATGCGGCGATGCACAGCAGCTCGGACCCCTCCGCCGTTCCCGTCGACGCCCCTCCCCCGCCCGTCCCGGCCACGGCTGCGGCCGCGGCCCCGCGTCCGGGTCCGGGTCCGGGTCCGACCCGGCGGGCGGCCCGGCGGGCGGCTCCGCTGGGGCTGGGGCTGGCGCTGGTGTCGGCGGTCGCGTTCGGCGGGTCGGGGACGGCGGCCAAGCCGCTGATCGAGGCCGGGCTGTCCTCCGCGCACACCGTGTGGCTGCGGGTGACCGGGGCGGCGCTGGTGCTGCTGCCGGTGGCGTGGCGGCACCGGGACGCGGTGCTGCGGCGGCCCGGGGTGCTGCTCGGCTTCGGCCTGCTGGCCGTCGCGGGCGTGCAGGCCTGCTACTTCGCGGCGATCTCGCGGATCCCGGTGGGCGTCGCGCTGCTGATCGAGTACCTGGGACCGCCGCTGCTGATCGCCTACGTCCGGCTGGTGCAGCGGCGGCCGGTCTCCCGGCGGGCGACGGCCGGGGCAGGCGTCGCGGTGGCGGGGCTGGCCTGCGTGGTCGAGGTGTGGAACGGGCTGTCCTTCGACGCGCTGGGCGTGCTGTTCGCGCTCGGCGCGGCCTGCTGCCAGGTCGGCTACTTCGTGCTCGCCGACGCCGGCCGGCAGGGCGAGCGCCCGGTCGACCCGCTGGCGGTCTCCGCGTACGGCCTGCTGATCGGCGCCGTGCTGCTGACCGCGTTCACCCTGCCCTGGGACGCCGACTGGTCGCTGCTGGGGCGCTCGGTGGCGATGAACGGCCACCAGGTGCCCGCGCTCCTGCCGGCGCTGTGGATGGTGCTGGTGGCCACCGTGCTGGCCTACCTGACCGGGGTGGCCTCGGTGCAGCACCTCTCCCCGCCGGTCGCGGGCGTGGTCGCCAACCTGGAGGCGGTGGTGGCCACCGTGCTCGCCTGGATCCTGCTCGGCGAGCACCTCGGCACCCCGCAACTGGCGGGCGGCGCACTCGTCCTGGCAGGCGCGTTCGCCGCCCAGTCGGCGGCCCGGAGCTGAGGCGCCCTCAGACCGGCAGGGTCTCGCGGTGGGCGGCGAGGGCGGGGGCGGTGGTGGTGGCGACGAACTCGGTGATCCGGTAGGCGGCGATCCCGGCCGGGACGAACGGGTCGGTGGCGGCGAGGGCCTCGACGGCGGGGCGGTCGGGGGCGACGGCCAGGATGATGCCGCCGTCGCGCGGGACCTTGCGGCCGGAGGCCAGGAAGGTCCCGTTCGCGTAGTGCTGCTCCAGCCAGGAGAGGTGGGCGGGCAGCAGGGCGTCGACGCGCTCCAGCGGGGCGGTGTAGGTCAGCTCGAGGATGAACACCCGGTCATCGTACGCCGGGCCGGACCAGGCCCGACTCGTAGGCCGCGATGACCAGTTGGGCCCGGTCGCGGGCGGCGAGCTTCTGCAGCAGCCGGCCGATGTGGGTCTTCGCGGTGGACAGGCTGACGTGCAGCTCGGCGGCGATCTCCTCGTTGGAGAAGCCCAGCCCGACCAGTGCCAGCACCTCCCGCTCCCGCTCGGTCGCCCCCGCCAGGGCCGCCGGGGCGGGCAGCGCGGACGGCTCCGGGCGGCGGGTGTACTCCTCGATCAGCCGGCGGGTCACCCGGGGCGCGAGCAGCGCCTCCCCCGCGGCCACCACCCGGACCGCGTCCAGCAGTTCGGCCGGGCGGGTGTCCTTGAGCAGGAACCCGGCGGCGCCCGCGCGCAGCGCCGCGAAGGCGTAGTCGTCCAGGTCGAAGGTGGTCAGCACCAGCACCCGGACGCCCGCCAGGGCCGGGTCGGCGGTGAGCTGCCGGGTGGCCTCGATGCCGTCCAGCCGGGGCATCCGGATGTCCATCAGCACCACGTCCGGCCGCTCCCGGCGGGCGAGTTCGAGGGCCTCGGCGCCGTCCGCGGCCTCGCCGACCGCGGCCAGGTCGGGCGCGGAGTCCACCAGCAGCCGGAAGCTGCCGCGCACCAGCGCCTGGTCGTCCGCCACCAGCACCCGGATCATCCGGCCACCACCAGCGGGAACACCGCAGACACCTCGAAGCCCCGCCCGGCGGGCCCCCGCCCGGCCCGGAACCGGCCGCCGTGCACGGCGACCCGCTCGCGCATCCCGGCCAGGCCGTGCCCGCTGCCGCCTGCGTGCGGCGGCCCGCCGCGGCCCTCGTCGGTGACGGTCAGTTCCAGCGCCTCCGGCCGGTAGTCGAGCCGGACCCGGCAGCGGTCGGTGGCGGCGTGGCGGACCACGTTGGTGACCGCCTCCTGCACCACCCGGTAGCCGGCCAGCTCCAGCCCCGGCGGCAACTCGGCCTGCTCGCCGACCAGTTGGACCTCCACCCGGACGCCCGCGGCGGCCGCCCGGCGCACCACCCCGTCCAGGTCGGACAGCCGCGGCGCGGGCAGCCGCTCCCCGTCCCCGCCGGTGCGCAGCACGCCCAGCAGGGCCCGCATCTCGTTCAGCGCGGTGCGGCTGGTCTCCTCGATCGAGGCCAGGGCCAGCCGGGCCTGCTCGGGCTGCTCGGCCGCGACGTGGTTGGCGACGCCCGCCTGCACGGCGATCACTCCGAGGCTGTGCGCGACCACGTCGTGCAGTTCGCGGGCGATCAGCAGCCGCTCCTCGCGCTCCCGGGACGCGGCGTGCTCGATCCGGCGGCGGCGGCGCTCGTCCACCGCCCAGCCCGCCGTCCAGCCGGTGGCCAGGAACAGGCAGGCCGTCAGGACCGCGCCCGGGCCGCCGAAGCCGGGGTGCGGCCAGAACCAGCCCAGCATCCCGGACAGGCACAGCGCCGCCACCAGCAGGGCCAGCGCCAGCAGCTGCCCGGCCCGGCGGCGCGGCACCGCCCCCGGCAGCCGGTACAGCACCACCGCGACCGCCACCCACGGCGCGGGCGAGGACGCCACGCCGACGCTCAGCGCCGCCGGGCCCAGCACCGCGAGCAGCACCCCGGCGGGCCGGAGCCGGGCGAGCGGCGCGGCCAGCGCGGCCAGCGCCACCATCGCCAGGTCCGCCGGGCGCGGGCCCGGGAGCACCGCCGCGAGGGCGACCCGCTGCGGGTGCCCGGACGTCGCGTTCCAGACCGGGAGCAGGGGCAGTGAGGTCAGGACGGCGGCGGCGGCCGCGTCCACGGCGGCCCGCGACCGTGGGCCGAGCGGCCGGTGCAAGTCCATGCCCGCCACGCTAGCGGCCGGGCGGGGGCGGGCGGATCGGACCTGGGGACGACGGCGGACGTCGTACCTGGGAGCGACCACCGGGGGCTCGGGGGACGGCGGGGCCGGGTCCGCCGGTGGTTCGCTGCCGGTGCGGGCATCGGCTTCCGGTTCCGGCAAGGGCCCGCGGCAGCCCCGGCGTTCGAGGGGCTCCGGCCGCCGGCGGCACGGACCCGCCGTTCCCCGGGCGCCCTCCTGCTGGAGTACCGCTCCGGGCGTGGTCCCAGGTCCGACGCGGTGCGGCGGGGCCCGGGGCCAGGGTGGTGGGTGTTCGCAGGACGTGACGGAGGAGGGGTCGTGATCGAGGCTCGGGGTGTGGGGCGGCGCTACCGGAGGCGGTGGGCACTGCGGGAGTGCACGTTGGAGGTGCCGGCGGGGCGAACGGTGGGGCTGGTGGGGCCGAACGGGGCCGGGAAGAGCACGCTGCTGCACCTGGTGACGGGGCTGCTGCCGCCGAGCGCGGGCGAGTTGCGGGTGTGGGGCGCCCGGCCGGGGTCCGGGCCGCAGTGGCCGGCCCGGGTGGGGTTCGTGGGGCAGGACGCGCCGGTGCACCGGGGGTTGACGGTGGCGGAGCACCTGGTGTTCGGCCGCCGGGCCAACCGCCGGTGGGACGACGGCTGGGCGCGGCGGCGGGTGGCGGAGCTGGGACTGGACCCGGGGCAGCGGGCGGACCGGCTGTCGGGGGGCCAGCGGGCGCAGCTCGCGCTGACCCTGGCGCTGGCGAAGCGGCCGGACCTGCTGGTGCTGGACGAGCCGGTGGCGGCGCTGGACCCGCTGGCCCGGCGGGAGTTCCTGGACCGGCTGGCGGAGGCCCGGGCCGAGCACGGCCCGAGCGTGCTGCTGTCCTCGCACCTGATCGGCGACCTGGCCCGGGACTGCGACCACCTGATCGTGCTGGGCCGGGGCCGGGTCCGGTCGGCGGGCCCGCTGGCGGAGCTGCTGGCCGGCCCGGACGGGCGGGTGCGGGACTTGGAGGAGGTGGTCCTGGAGCAGTTGCAGCAGGACCGCGACGAGCGGGCGGAGGAGCTGTCGTGAGCTGGCTGACCTGGCGTCAGTACCGGGCGCAGGCGTGGTGCGCGCTGGCCGCGCTGGCGGTCGTCGCGGCCCTGTACGGCGCGACCGGGCCCCGGTTGGCGGGCCTGTACGACTCCAGCGGCCTGCCGGGGTGCGCCCGGACGGGGGCGGGCTGCGAGCGGGCGCAGTCGGCGTTCGCGGCGGCGGTGGACGGGGACGGGCTGCTCACCGGCCTGTTCTGGCTGGGGCTGGTGCTGCTGCTGGTGCTGCCCGCGGGGGCGGGGATGTTCGCGGGGGTGCCGCTGGTGGCGCGCGACCTGGAGTCGGGGGCGTTCCGGCTGTCGTGGACGCAGGGGGTGTCCCGGACGCGCTGGCTGCTGGTGCGGCTGGCGCTGGTGGGCGCGGCGGTGGCGGGACTGGCGGGGCTGCTGTCGTGGGCGGTGTCCTGGTGGGCGGCGCCGCTGGACCGGGCGCAGGCGCTGCCGGGGGCGGGGGACGGCGCGCTGCCGGGCCGGTTCGGGCCGCTGGTGTTCGCGGCGCACGGGATCGTCCCGGTGGGGTGGGCGCTGTTCGGGTTCGCGGCGGGGGTGGCGGCGGGGTTGCTGCTGCGCCGTCAGGTCGCGGCGATGGCGGTGGTGCTGGGGGTGCTGGTGGCCGTCCAGGTGCTGGTGCCGCTGCTGGTGCGCCCGCACCTGGCGGCGCCGGCCCGGGTGGAGGGGGCGTTGGTGCTGGAGCCGGAGCGGGGGACGATCCGGATCACGGGGGACGAGCTGTACGCGTCGGTGCCGGTGTCGCTGCCGGGGGCGTGGGTGCTGTCGGTGCGCGCGGTGGATCCGGCGGGGCGGACGTTCACCGGGCCGGTGCCCGCGGCGTGCCACCAGGACCTGGACTCGGTCGCGGCGTGCCGGGGGGCGATCAACGCGATGGGGCTGGTGCAGCGCGTCGAGTACCAGCCGGCCCGCCGCTACTGGCCGTTCCAGTGGGCGGAGGCGGGGGTGCTGGTGCTGCTGTCGGGTGCGGTGGCGGCGGGCTGCGCGGTGCGGCTGCGGCGCGGCGTCACCGGCGGCTGATCCGGCGGGGGCCGGTCAGTGGCCGGTCCAGCCGAACCAGGTGAAGTGGTTGAGCGGCCAGACGACGGCGGTGGTGGGGCCGACCAGGTCGGCGACGGGGACCGCGCCGCCGTCCGGGCCGTCGCGGTGGTAGCGGGAGTCGGCGGAGTCGCTGCGGTGGTCGCCCTCGACCCAGACGTGGCCGGCCGGGACGGTGAGCGGGCCGAAGTCGATGCCGGAGCAGGAGTCGTCGCCGGGGTGCAGGTAGGGCTCGGCGACGGGCTGCCCGTCGACGGTGAGGGTGGTGCCGTGGCAGGCGACGCTCTGGCCGCCGGTGGCGATGACCCGCTTGACCAGGTAGTCGTCGCCGGGCGGGAGCAGGCCGACGGCGCTGAGGCCGGAGTGCACGGTGCGGGTGAAGGCGTTGCCGCTCTGCGGGGCGGGCGGCAGCCAGCCGCCGGGGTCCTTGAACACCACGGGTTCGCCGGGCTCCGGTTTCCAGCCGGTGAGGGTGGCGAACTTGTTGACCGCGACCCGGTCGCCGACCTGGAGGGTGTTCTCCATCGAGCCGGACGGGATGGAGAACATCTGGAACAGGCAGGTCTTGATCAGCACGGCGACGACCAGGCCGATCACGATCATCACGGGCAGTTCCACGTACCAGGGCCGCCGCTTGCGCGGACGCCGTTCCTGGGTGGGCCCCTCGGTCACCGCCACCGACACCGACACCGCCTCCTTGGCAAGGACTGCACGCTAACCCGTGCCCGGGGCAGGGCGAAATCCGGCCCTTACCCGGAGCAGACAACCGCCGTGCGGGCGGCTCAGGCCTCGTTGGCGATGGCCTCGTGGTGGCGGATCACCTCGGCGATGATGAAGTTGAGGAACTTCTCGGCGAACACCGGGTCGAGGTTGGCGCTGAGGGCGAGTTCGCGCAGGCGCTTGATCTGGCGGCGCTCGCGGGCCGGGTCGGCGGGGGGCAGCTGGTGCTCGGCCTTGAGCCGGCCGACCTGCTGGGTGGCCTTGAAGCGCTCGGCGAGCATGTGGACGACGGCGGCGTCGATGTTGTCGATGGACTCGCGCAGGCGGGTCAGCTCGGCCCGCACGGCGTCGTCGATCCCCGCCGGGGAGGGAGTGGGCTGGTCCGTCATGTGGGGTGGCTCCGATGCGGGATTTCGGGTGGGCGCTCGGGCGCGGCGGACGGCCAATCTAACAGGGCGGGCCGGGCCCGTCCGCCCTGATCACCCGCCCGTTCCGGCATGTGGGACGGCGTTCGGGACGGCCGGCCGCTCCGCGCGGCGTTCGGCCTCCGGAGCGCGGTGCGGGCCGTAGGCTGGGCGGGCCTCGGCCGGAAGTCCGGCCGCGGGCACAGCAGTTCGACAGCTGTCCGCTTCTCATGGGAGGTACCTGATCGTGGCGACGACCCGCACCGCGCACACCGAGTGGGAGGGCAACCTGCTCGACGGCAAGGGCCTGGTGACCCTCGACTCCTCCGGCGTCGGCGAGTTCCCGGTGTCCTGGCCGTCCCGGGCCGAGGCGGCGAACGGCAAGACCAGCCCGGAGGAGCTGATCGCGGCCGCCCACTCGTCCTGCTTCTCGATGGCGCTCTCGCACGGCCTGACCGGCGCCGGCACCCCGCCCACCAAGCTGGAGACCAAGGCGGACGTGACCTTCCAGCCGGGCACCGGCATCACCGGCATCCACCTGACCGTGGTCGGCACCGTCCCGGGCCTGGACGAGGCGGGCTTCGTGAAGGCCGCCGAGGACGCGAAGGCCAACTGCCCGGTGAGCCAGGCGCTGTCCGGCACCACCATCACGCTCTCCGCCGCCCTGGCCTGACCGTCCGGCACCCCCGCGCCCGCCCGCCCGCGCCGTCACGGTCCGTGCGCGCGGGCGCACTCCCCGGCCCCCGCCCGCGCGGCGGCGGCCGGCCCGCCGGCGCGCTCCGGCGGCGATCCGCGCGCCTCGCACAGAATGTAACGGGCAGCTCGGGACAAGCCTCGCCAATCACCCTGGCGGCGGTCGCGGACAGTTACACCGGCGGCCTATGATCGGCGGGCGTGGCCCGAGGCCGCCGACCGCTCCCCGCCCACCGGGCCGGGGCCGCGGGCGGGCGCGGGCCGCCTGGCCGGTCGCCGTCCGTGAGGAGCGTCCGGCGCGACCAGTGGCAGCAGCGGACGGGAGCGTGCCGTGCCGGGCCGGAACGTCGGGGCCGACGCACACCATCGGGGTGGGCGGCCCGAAGCGCCGCGCCCGGGTACCGGAGCCGGGGCGTGCACCGCCTGCGGGGCCCCGCCGGACACCGAGGCCGAGCGGCTGGCCGCCGCCCTGCGGGCCAGCGAGTCGCGGTTCCGGGCCGCGTTCTCGGACGCCGGGATCGGCATGGCGCTGATCGACTCCGACGACCTGCTGATCGAGGGCAACCCGGTGTTCGCGGCGATGCTGGGCCGCGAGGTGGCCGAGCTCCCCGGCATGCACATCCACCAGGTCATCGAGCCGGAGGAGCCGTCCCGCAGCCGCTACCGCGAGCTGGTGCGCGGCGAGCGCAACCGGATGCGCGCCGAGAAGCGGCTCAAGCACCGCGGCGGGCGGGAGGTCTGGGGCCGGGTCACCGTCTCGCTGATCCGCGACGGCGCGGGCGACCCGTACTACACGATGGTGATGGTCGAGGACGTCACCGAGCGCCGCCAGCTCGGCGACCGGCTCGCCTACCAGGCGCTGCACGACCCGCTGACCAGGCTGCCGAACCGGACGCTGTTCTACGAGCGGCTGGAGGCCGCGTTCAAGCCGGACGGCCGGGGCGGACCGGGCGCGGACGGCGAGCGGCGGATCGGGCTGTGCTACGTCGACCTGGACGGCTTCGCCGCCATCAACGAGACCCTCGGCCACCACATCGGCGACCAGCTGCTGGTGGCGGTCGCCGCCCGGCTGGAGCACGGGTTCGCCCGGGACGGGCGGCAGTTGGTGGCCCGGCTGGGCGGCGACGAGTTCGCCGTGCTGGTCACCGGCAGCGCCGGCCACCAGCAGCTGACCCGGCTGGCCGCCGACCTGATGGAGGCCTTGGAGCGGCCCTTCGAGGTGGCCGGGCACCGGCTGACCGTCACCGCCTCGATCGGCGTGGTGGAGCGCCCCGTGCACGGCTCCACGCCCACCGACCTGGTCCGGGACGCCGACTCCACGCTGTACTGGTCGAAGTCCGACGGCCGCGCCCGCTGGACGCTGTACGACCGCGACCGGGGCGCCGACCAGCTCGCCCGGCACCTGCTGGCGACCGAGCTGCGCCCGGCCGTGGAGCGCGGCGAGTTCACCGTCGAGTACCAGCCGCTGGTGGCGCTGGCCGACGGCGCGGTGCGCGGCGCGGAGGCGCTGGTGCGCTGGAACCACCCCCGGTACGGGCTGCTGCCGCCGGACCGGTTCATCCCGCTCGCCGAGGAGTCCGGGGCGATCGTGGCGCTGGGCAAGTGGGTGCTGGAGGAGTCCTGCCGGCAGGCCCGGCAGTGGCTGGACGGGTTCCCCGGGCAGCCGGTGCTGGTCAGCGTCAACCTGGCGCCCCGCCAGATCTGGGACTCCGACGTGGTCGCGGACGTCGCCGAGGTGCTGGAGCGCACCGGGCTGCCCGCCGCGCTGCTCCAGCTGGAGATCACCGAGAGCGCGCTGCTCGGCCCCGGCGGCCGCCCGCTGCAGTCCCTGCAGGCGCTGGCCGACATGGGCGTGCGGATCGCCATCGACGACTTCGGCACCGGCTACTCCAACCTCGCCTACCTGTCCCGGCTGCCGGTGCACGCGCTCAAGCTGGACGCCACCTTCATCGAGGCGTTCCGCGAGTCCGCGCCCGGCGCCGACGGCCGGCGGCGGGCCGCCGACGAGCAGATCGTCGGCGCCATGGTGCAGCTCGCGCACGCCCTGGGCCTGACCGTCACCGCCGAGGGCATCGAGCACGCCGCCCAGGCCGAGCGGCTGCGCCAGACCGGCTGCGACACCGCGCAGGGCTGGTACTACGCCCGCCCTGGCGGTCCCGAGGCGATCGCGGCGATACTCCGTGACCGGTCGCGGTGACGGCCGCGGTCTTCCGGTGCGGAGGGGAGCAGGACGATGGGACGCGTGGACGCGGTGCTGGGCGGGGTGGCGGTGGTCGCCGAGACCCCGCTGACGGGCGGGCTGTACAACGCCGCCCGGCTGCTCGAACTGGCCGACGGGCGGCGGCTGGTGCTCAAGTGCGCCCCGCCGCCCGGCACCCCCGGGCTGGCGCACGAGCGCGGCCTGCTGGGCACCGAGCGGCTGTTCCACGCGCTGGCCGCGGACGCCGGGCTGGCCGTCCCGCAGGTGCTGCACCACGACCCGGACGGGGACGCCGACAGCCGCGAGTGGCTGCTGCTCGGCTACGTCGAGGGCCGCACCTGGGACAGCCTGCGCGAGCAGCTCTCCGCCGCCGACCGGGCCGGGCTGCGCCGCACCCTGGGCGCCTGGGCCGCCGGGGTGGCCCGGGCCACCGGGGAGCGCTACGGCTACCCGCAGCCCGAGGCCGGGCTGTCGGCCGGTGACTGGCCGGCCGCGTTCGCCGCGATGCTCGGCGCGCTGCTCGCCGACGCCGACCGCTACGGCGTCGAACTGCCCGCCCCGGCCGAGGAGTTGCGCGCTCTGCCGGAGCGGTTCGGGGCCGCGCTGGCCGAGGTCCGCCGCCCCGCCCTGGTGCACTTCGACGCCTGGGAGGGGAACCTGCTGCTCACCCCCGGCCCGGACGGCGGCTGGGAGCTGACCGGCGTGATCGACGGCGAGCGGGCCTTCTTCGGCGACCCGCTCGCCGAACTGGTCGGCCTCGACCCGCTGGGCGCCGCCGAGCGGGACGAGGACTTCGTGGCCGGCTACCGCTCGGTCGACCCGGCCTTCGCGGTGGACGACGCCGGGCGGGCCCGGCTCGCGCTGTACCGGATCTACCTGGCGCTGGTCATGCGGACCGAGGCCGCGCCCCGGGCGTACACCGGCGACTTCGCCGACTGGGTGCGGACCTGGTCGGCGGAGCGGGTCGCCGAGCAGCTGGCCGTGCTCGACGCGATCAGCCGGTGAGGCCGTACGCCTCGGCGATCAGGCCGTAGGACTCCAGCCGGTTCCGGTGCCCGTGGATGTGCGAGGTGACCATCAGCTCGTCCGCCCCGGTGCGCCGCCGCAGTGCCTCCAGGCCCTCGGCGACCTCGGCCGGGGTGCCGAGCACCACGTTCGCCAGCCAGGAGTCGAGGAAGTCCTCCTCGGCGAGGGTGTAGGGGTGCGCGGCGGCCTCCTCCGGCGTCGGGATCGGGCCCGGCCGGCCCTGGCGCAGCCGCAGCATGCCCAGCCCGGCCGAGCGGGCCAGCCACAGCGCCCGCTCCCGGCTCTCCGCGGCCACCGCGCTGACCCCGATCAGCGCGTACGGCTTCTCCAGCACCTCGGACGGGGTGAAGCCGTCCCGGTACAGGTCGAGCGCCGGGACGGTGTTGGCGGCGCTGAAGTGGTGCGCGAACGCGAACGGGTACCCGAGCCGGGCGGCCAGCTGGGCGCTGAAGCCGGACGAGCCGAGCAGCCACACCGGCGGGCGGGAGGCCGAGCGCGGCACCGCCTCCAGCCGGGCGTACGGGTGGCCGGGCGGGAAGTCGCCGTCCAGGAAGTGGGTGAGCTCGGCGAGCTGGCGCGGGAAGTCGTCGGCGCCGTCGGCCAGGCCGCGGCGCAGCGCCCGGGCGGTGGCCTGGTCGGTGCCAGGGGCGCGGCCCAGGCCGAGGTCGATCCGGCCCGGGTGCAGGGCCTCCAGCAGGCCGAACTGCTCGGCGATCGCCAGCGGGGCGTGGTTGGGCAGCATCACGCCGCCGGAGCCCAGGCGCAGCGTCGTGGTGTGGGCGCCGAGGTGGGCGAGCAGCACGGCGGGCACCGAGGAGGCGACGCCGGGCATGCCGTGGTGCTCGGCCACCCAGAACCGGTGGTAGCCCCAGCCCTCGGCGGCCCGGGCCAGTTCGGTGGTGGCGGCGAGCGCCTCGCCCGCGGTGTGGCCGGAGCCGACGGTGGCGAGGTCCAGGATGGAGAGCGGGGCGGGGGCGCGGCCGGCGGTCCGGCCGCGGACCGGGTCCACGGCGGCGGCGCTCTCGGGTGCAGTCTCGGGGGCGGTCGGCTCCGGTGCGGTGCTCATGCGGTGCGTCCTCCTGGTGCCCCGGCCGGGTGCCCGGGCGTTCGTCGGAGCACAACCCGTCCGGCGGCCGGGCTGTTCCCGCCCCGGCGGGGGCGCCGGGGCGCGGCGGCTGACGGTCCGCCAGCAGGCCACGCTGCGTGGCGACTTCACGCCACAGCGAGAAGTCGCCAGGTCCGCGGGCCCGTTCGGGGGTGCGGATGGGGCAGTCTGGAGACCGGCGCGGAACACGTACCGGTTCCGCGCGCCAGCGACAGATCGACGGGCTCGACCAGCGTCGTTCGATCCCACGAGCCCCCGGAGCGGCACCCCGCCCGGGGGCTCTCGCCGTGCCCGGGGCCGTGTGCGGTATGCCACACGGGGGTGCTTCATGCCATGAAATTTGCCCGCGCTAGCGTTGATCCCCGTTGCAGCTGCTCCCCCCGGGCGTGCTGGAGGGAGAGACACCGTGGATCTGGATGCCGTCATCGGCCCCGCCTGGTACTGCGCGCTGGCACTGGCGGCGGTCCTCGGCGACGCCTTCCTGCCGTTCCTGCCCAGCGGGACGCTGGTGATCCTCGCCGTGCTGAAGACCGCGCACGTGGACGGCTCGCCGCTGCTGCTGGGCGCGGGCGTGGCGGTCGCCTCCTTCCTGGGCGACCTGCTGCTGCTCCAGCTGGCCCGGCGCGGCGCGCCCGCGGTGCACCGCCGGCTGGCCCGGCGGCCGCGGCTGGCGGCGAGCGTCGAGCGGGTGCAGCGGGCGCTGACCGGGCGCACCACCAGCCGGGCGGCGGCGGCCATCGTGATCATCGCGCGCTTCGTGCCGGCCGGGCGGACCGTCCTGGACCTGGCGGTCGGGCACTCCGCGTACCGGCCCTGGACGTTCCTGCGCTGGTCGGCGGTGGCCGCCGTGGTGTGGGCGGCGTACATCGTCAGCCTCGGCTGGTTGAACCTGCACTGGTTCGACACCGCCTGGCTGAGCTTCGTGATCTCCTGCGCGGCGGCCACCGCGATCAGCTCGGTGGTGGTGCAACTCGTCCGGCGGCGGCGCCGGTTGGCGGCCCTGGTGGAGAGCGAGTAGCGGCCTCGACCTCGGGGTTGTCTGTCTCAGGACGGCAACAAGGCGGGCCGGCCGGGAGCCGGGCGGGCCCGGCCGGCGTGATGACCGGGTGAGGGTGGGCGGCGTTGGACCGGCCACCCCGGACATGCCATCCTTGGGTGGCGTTACCGTCAAATTGTCCGATTTTGCCAGAAGTTGACCTCCGGAGCCGCGTGTCGGCGTCCGGACCTTCTTTTGGCCGGGCCCACCGTGGCAGGGGAGACCATGAGCAGCATCTCGCGCAGGACAGTGCTGACCGCCACAGCGGCCACGGCGGCCCTCGGCGCCGTCGCGGCCTGTTCCAGCGGGGGCGGCGCGGCGAACCGTCCCGGCTCCGACGCGAAGACCGGGGGCGCCGCCGGCAGCGGCAGCCCGTCCGCCGTCAAGGGCACCCCGATCGGCGACGGCTCCACCGCCGACACCGGCACCCAGCCCCACCAGCCCGCCCCCGAGAAGCTCAAGCCGGGCGAGACCCCGCCGCAGTTCGTGGTCTTCTCCTGGGACGGCGCCGGCGCCACCGACGACGGGCAGTTCACCCGCTTCCTCAAGCTCGCCGAGGAGCACAAGGCGACGATGACCTTCTTCCTCTCCGGCATCTACACGCTGCCGAAGGAGAAGTCCTCGCTCTACCACCCGCCGCAGCACCCGGTCGGCGCCTCGGACATCCCGTTCCTGTCCGACAACGCCGTCCGCAACACCATCAAGCTGATCAGCCAGGCGTGGCTGGCCGGCCACGAGATCGGCACCCACTTCAACGGGCACTTCTGCTCCACCCGCTCGGACCACAACGGCGTCAACAAGTGGACGCCGGAGGACTGGGAGAGCGAGATCCAGCAGGCCGTCTCCTTCGTCACCAACTGGAGGACCAACACCGGCTTCACCGACGTCGACCCGCTGCCCTTCGACTACAAGAAGGAGCTGATCGGCGGCCGCACCCCCTGCCTGGAGGGCCAGAAGGCGCTGCTGCCGACCGCCGCCAAGCTGGGCTGGAAGTACGACGCCAGCTCCCCCGGCGGCCTGCAGATCTGGCCGCAGAAGGTCCAGGACGGCAAGATCTGGGACTTCCCGCTGCAGGGCATCCCGTTCCCCGGCCACAGCTTCCAGGTGCTGTCCATGGACTACAACATCCTGGCCAACCAGTCCGGCGGCTCCACCAAGGGCGACCCGTCGAAGTACGGGCAGTGGCGCGACCAGGCCCGCGACTCCTACCTGGCGGGCTTCAACCGGGCCTACACCACCAACCGCGCCCCGCTGTTCGTCGGCAACCACTTCGAGCAGTGGAACGGCGGCATCTACATGGACGCCGTCGAGGAGACCCTCAAGCAGATCGCCGACAAGCCCGACGTCCGGCTGGTCTCGTTCCGGCAGCTGGTCGACTGGCTGGAGGTCCAGGACCAGTCCACCCTCCGCAAGCTGCGCACCCTCAACGTCGGCCAGGCCCCGGCCGGCGGCTGGCAGGCCTTCCTGGGCGGGTAGCGCGCCCGCACGGCACGGGGTCGCTCCCGACGGCGCCGGGGCCCGGGAAGCGTGCTGCTTCCCGGGCCCCGGCGCCGTCGGTGCGGCCGGTCAGGGCGCGAGCAGCAGTTCCACCAGCCGGTCGGACCAGACGATCGAGTAGTGGTTGGTGTCCGCGACCGGCTCGGTCGGCACGGTGACCTCCGCGGCCGCCAGCCGGGCCGGGTCGTAGAGGCCCTGGGGCTCGTCCAGCAGGCCGCGCTCGGCGTAGAGCAGCCGGGTCGGGACGCGCTGGCGGTGGACCGCGCCGGCCGCCTCCTGGTCGAGCAGGACCTGGGTGCCGTCGGTGGTGACCGCCTCGTGCACGCAGGAGGAGACCAGTTCGGGTGCCTCGCCGACCAGGTCGCGCTGGGTGTAGGCGTCGAGCTCGTCGGTCCAGGGGGTGAACGCGGGGTGGGCCTGCCAGAACTCGCGGTACGCCGCGCGGCTGGCGAAGGTCATCGAGAGCCGGGTCAGCGCGGGGCCGAGGACCGCCGCGAGGGCGTCCTGCTCGCGGACGCCGGGCGGCAGCGGGAAGGTCACCGCGCCGTCCACCAGGGTGAGTTCGGCGACCAGGTGGGGGTGCCGGGCGGCGGCCAGCGAGCAGACCCAGGCGCCCATCGAGTGGCCGACCAGCCGGACCGGGCCCGCGTCCAGCGCGGTGACCAGCGCGGCGACGTCCTCGGCGTGCCGGGCCAGGCCCCACGGGCCGGGCAGGTCGCGGCTGGCGGCGCGCCCGCGCAGGTCGGGGGCGTACAGCGCGACCCGGCCGTCGAGCAGCCGGGCCAGCGCGCCCCAGGCCAGCGCGTTGGCGGTGATGCCGTGGACGGCGACCACCACGGGCGCGCCGGGCACGGTCGCGGGCCAGTGCAGGACGGCGAGTTCGCCGCCGTCGACGGGGACGGTGAGCGGCTGGGGGGCGGTCATGCGGCGCCTTCCGGTACGGCGGTGACGGGGACGGCGGTCTTGGCGGCGCGGCCGCCGCGCAGCCGGGCGGGGAGCTTGGCGAGGCCGCCGGGCAGCAGGTAGACCACGGCGACGAAGAGCGTACCGAGCAGGAACAGCGGCTGGGAGAGCGGAACCCGCAGCACCGGGGGCAGGTGGGCGATCGAGTCGGAGTTGGCGAGGTCGCCGAGCCGGTGCGCGGCCCAGGTGTACAGGACGCCGCCGAGCAGCGGGCCCCAGCGGGTGCCGGAGCCGCCGAGCACCACCATCACCAGCAGCGCCAGCGTCGCGTCCGAGCCGGCCGCCTGCGGGGTGGCGCCGCCGGTGAGCAGCAGGTAGACCACGCCGCCCGCGCCGGCCAGCGCGCCGGAGACGGTGAACGCGACCAGCTTGAAGCCGTACGGGCGCAGGCCCAGCACCTCGACGCGGCGCTCGTTCTCCCGGATGCCGGCCCAGATCCGGCCGGTGGGCGAGGAGACCGTCCAGTGCACCACGGCGAGGGTGACGACCAGGTAGGCCAGCGCGATCCAGTACAGGTTGGCGGTATTCTGGATGCCGATCAGCGCGTCGGGCAGGTGCTCGGCGGGGGCGGAGCGGCCCTCCTCGCCGCCGGTCAGGCCGCCGGGGTTGCGCTGCACCAGGATCGAGCCGGCCTGGGCGAAGGCCAGCGTGACCATCGAGAAGCCGATGCCGGTGACCCGCAGCGACACCGCGCCGAGCAGCAGGGCCAGCGCGACGGTGCAGGCGAGGCCGAACAGCGCGGCGGGCACGAAGCCGAGGCCGAACTCGAGCATCGCCAGGTCGGTGGCGTACAGGCCGGTGGCGAAGTACAGCGCGTGCCCGAAGGAGAGCAGCCCGGTGCGTCCCAGCAGCAGGTCGTAGCCGGTGGCGAGGCCGCCGTACAGCAGGCACAGCGCGATCAGCTGCAGGCTGCCGGGGCTGCCGAGCGGGCCGTCCAGCAGGCCGGGCACCGGCAGGGCGCTGTAGGGCGCGGCGAACAGGACGAGCAGCAGGGCCAGCGGCCACCAGCGCTTGAGGTGGGCGGTCATGCGAGTCTCCCGGTGAGTCCGCGCGGCTTGACGAGCAGCAGGACGGCGAGCAGCACGACCACCGAGAGGTCGCCGAGTCCGGCCGTGGTGTAGTAGTTGGCGAACTGCTGGACCAGGCCGACGCCGACCGAGGCGACGGCGGCGCCGGTGACCGAGCCCATGCCGCCCATCACCACGACGACGAAGGCGAAGATCAGCAGTCCGGTGCCCTGCGAGGGGTTGACCGAGCCGAAGTAGAGGCCGGCCAGCGCCCCGCCGAGCGAGGCGGCGGCGCCGCCGATGGCGAAGACCAGGGTGAAGGCCTTGCGGACGTCGATGCCCAGCGCGGTGACCATGGCCCGGTCCTCGACGCCGGCCCGGACGATCAGGCCGTAGCGGGTCCTGGCCAGGAACAGCCGCAGCAGGACCAGCACGACCAGGGCGGCGGCCATCAGCACGAAGCGGTTGACCGGGACGGTGGCGCCGAGCAGGTCGACGGTGCCGGCCAGCGCGGCGGGCTGCGGGAAGGGGCGGGCGTCGGAGCCCCAGATGCCCATCAGCAGGGCGGGCAGGGCGAGGCCGACGCCGACGGTGGCCAGGATCTGGTCCCGGGGGCGGGCGTACAGCGGGCGGATCAGGGCGAGTTCGAGCAGCACCGAGGCGGCGGTGCCGACCAGGGTGCCGAACGGGACGGCCAGCCAGAAGCCCATGCCGCCGTCGGTGGCGGCCCACCAGGCGGCGTAGGCGCCGATCGAGAGCAGCGCGCCGTGGGCGAAGTTGAGCACGTCCATCAGGCCGAAGATCAGCGAGAGGCCGGAGGCGACCAGGAAGTACAGCGCGCCGAGCCCGAGGCCGGTGCAGGCGAGCAGGACGACGGTGTTCATCGGGGCGTCCTCCCGTGGGTGTCGGGTCGGTGGCTGCCGACGCCGAGCAGGCGGCGGGCGGCGTCCTCGTCGGCGAGCAGGGCGCGGGCGTCGCCCTGGTGGGCGGTGCGGCCGTCGGCGAGGACGGCGCAGTGGCCGGCCACCCGGCGGACCAGGGCGAGGTTCTGCTCGACCAGCAGGACGGGGACGGTCTCGGCGGCCCGGGCGAGCACGTCGGCGACCTCGGTGACGATCTTCGGGGCGAGGCCCTTGGTGGGTTCGTCGGCGATGATCAGCCGGTTGCCGCCCAGCAGGGTGCGGGCGATGGCGACCATCTGCTGCTGCCCGCCGGAGAGGGTCCCGGCGGGCTGCTTGTGGCGCTGCTTCAGCTCGGGGAACAGTTCGTGGACCAGGTCGTAGGCGGGGTCGCCGTCGCGTTCGGCCAGCCGCAGGTTCTCCGCGACGCTCAGGCCGGCGAAGACGCCGCGGTCCTCGGGGGCGTAGCCGATGCCGCGGCGCACCACCAGGTGGGTGGGCAGGGCGGTGATGTCCGCGCCGTCGAAGGTGACCGCCCCGGTGCGCGGGACGAGTCCCATGACGGCCTTGACGGTGGTGGTCTTGCCGGCGCCGTTGCGGCCGAGCAGGGCGGTGACGCCGGTGGCGGCGACGTCCAGGTCGACGCCGTGCAGGATGTGCAGGCCGTCGATGACGACCCGCAACTCCCTTACCCGGAGCAGGGGTTCGGTCACAGCGCCTCCCCGAGGTAGGCCCCCTGGACGGTGGCGTCGGCCATCACGGCGTCGGGGGTGTCGAGTGCGAGCAGGGTGCCGTGGTGCATCACGGCGAGCCGGTCGGCCAGGCCGAGCAGCACGTCCATGTGGTGCTCGACCATCAGCACGGTGCGGCCCTGCTCCTGGTGGACGGAGCGGATCAGTTCGACCAGCGCGGGCACCTCCTCGGCGCTGACGCCGGCCATCGGCTCGTCCAGCAGGATCAGCCGGGGCTCGCCGACCAGCAGCACGGCGAGCTCCAGCTTCCGCTTGCCGCCGTGCGAGAGGGACCCGGCGAGGTGGTCGGCGCGGTCGGCGAGGCCGGTGCGCTCCAGGGTCTGCTCGACCTGCTGCCGGTAGTGGCCGGCCCGGCGCCAGATCCGGTAGGAGGCGGCGGGTCCGGCGGCGGCCTGGGCGGCGAGCCGGACGTGCTCGGCGACGGTCAGGCCGGGCCAGAGCGAGGAGGTCTGGAAGGTCCGGCCCAGGCCCCGCCGGGCCCGGGCGGGCACCGGCAGGGCGGTGATGTCGGCGCCGTCCAGGTGGAGGGTGCCGCGGGTGGCGGGGTAGATGCCGGAGACCAGGTTGAACAGGGAGGTCTTGCCCGCCCCGTTCGGGCCGATGAAGGCGACGAACTCGCCCTCGGCGACGTCCAGGCTGACGTCCTGCACGATCGGGACGCCGCGCACGGACCAGCCGAGGCCGTCCAGCCGCAGGACCGGGGCGGGGGTGCTCATCCGGCTCAGCCCGCCGTCTTGGCGACCGGCGGGGCGACCTGGTCGGCGGGCAGGGTCCTGACCGCGGTGGGCATGGCGCCGGCGCCGGAGCCGGTCAGCTTGACCTGGAACATCGGCTGGAGCAGCGCGTGGTCCTCGGCCCGGACGGTGAACTTCCCCTTGACGCCGTCGAAGCTCCAGCCCTCCAGGGCCTTCACCAGGGCGTCGGTGTCCGCGTCGGAGCCCTGGTTGGCCTCCAGCGCGTGCACCACCATCTGGGCGGCGGTGAAGCCGTCGGGGGTGAACAGGTCGGGCTTGGAGCCGGCCTTGGCGACCGCGTCGGTCATCGCCTTCTCGGCCTCGGTGCCGGCGGCGCCGCCGAAGTAGTGGTTCAGGAAGTCGATCTTCTCGGCGGCCGGGCCGAACAGCGGGTAGGAGGCGGCCACGTCGAGGCCGGTGACCACCTTGGTCGCGGAGAACACGTCCTGCTGGTTGAGCGAGGTCCACAGCGCGGACGCGGTGTCGCCGGCCCAGGCGACGTACAGCAGGTCGGGTTTGGCGTCCTTGGCCTGGGTGGCGAACGGCGTCAGGTCGGTGGCGGACGGCGGGGCCAGCACGGCGTCCACGGTGGCGCCCTCGCCGCCCAGCACGTCCTTGACGGCGGCCACGTTGGCCTGGCCGAAGGCGTTGTCCTGGGCGAGCACGGTGACCTTCTTGCCCTTGGCGTCGCCGATGAACGAGGCCGCCGCCCTGGTGTCCTGGTAGGACTGGCGGCCGGAGCGGAAGGTGTACTTGTTCAGGCCGGTGACCTTGTCGGCGGCGGCCGGGCCGGAGATGAACAGCACCTTGTTCTGCGCGGCGATCGGGCCGACCTGCAGCGCCACGCCGGACGCGGTGGAGCCCGCCAGGATCTTGTAGTTCTTGCCGATCAGGTCCTTGGCCGCGGAGACCGCCTTCGCCGGGTCGCCCGCGTCGTCCTGCTCGGCAACCTCCACCGGGTGTCCGTCCACCGCGCCGGTGCCCTTGGTGGCGTACGCCAGGCCCGCCTTGAATCCCTCCAGGTACTGCTTGCCGTAGGCGGCCAGCGGGCCGGTCTTCGAGTACACCAGGCCGACCTTGACCGGGCTCTTGTCGCCCCCACCGCTCCCGGCCCCGGTCGAGGTGCCCGCGGTGCCGGCCTTCGCGCAGCCCGCGGCGAGCAGCACGCAGGCGGCCAGCGCGGCGAACTTCCGGACGGGGCGTCTGCGGGTGGCGTCCGTGAGTGGCATGGTGGGGGGCTCCTGACGTGCCGGTGCTGGTGGGATGCCGGAACCGTAGGGGTGCGTCCCCCCGGACGACATGTGACGAGCCCACACATCGGCCGCCCGCACTGCGTGGCCCGCCGCCATGTCGCGGCGGCCGGCGGCCGGGAGTGTGCGGGGCTCACATGGTGCGCGTGCGCGCCATGGCGCCGTCCGCCATGGAAAGCCCCGGGGCCTGCGGGGAGGGTGGTGCGCCAGTCAGCCCCTCCCCCTGGTTAAGGCGGCCCCCTTGGACAAGGTCCTGGACTCCCCGGCCCGCGCGGTCGGGGACATTCCCGACGGCGCACTGCTCGCGGTCGGCGGCTTCGGCCTGTGCGGCATCCCGTCCACCCTGATCGGCGCCCTGGTCGACGCCGGCACCACCGGCCTGCGGGTGGTCTCCAACAACTGCGGGGTCGACGACTGGGGCCTGGGCCTGCTGCTGCGGGCCGGGCGGATCGCCCGGATGACCTCCAGCTACGTCGGCGAGAACAAGGAGTTCGCCCGGCAGTACCTGAGCGGCGAACTCGAGGTCGAACTCACCCCGCAGGGCACCCTGGCCGAGCGGCTGCGGGCCGGCGGCGCCGGCATCCCGGCCTTCTACACCCCCGCCGGGGCCGGGACCCAGGTCGAGGAGGGCGGCCTGCCCTGGCGCTACGCCCCCGGCGGCGGCGCGGTCGCGGTGGCCTCCCCGCCCAAGGAGGTCCGGGAGTTCGGCGGCCGCCGCCACCTGCTGGAGGAGGCGATCCGCGCCGACTTCGCGCTGGTGCGCGCCGAGGTCGCCGACCGGCACGGCAACTGCGTCTTCCACGCCGCCGCCCGCAACTTCAACCCGCTGTGCGCCACCGCCGGCCGGATCACGGTGGTCGAGGCCGACCGGATCGTCGAAGCGGGCGAGATCCCGCCGGACGCCGTCCACCTGCCCGGCGTCTACGTCGACCGGATCGTCGCCGCCGACCCGGCCGACCGCCGGATCGAACGGCGCACCGTCAGCAGCCCCGCCGCCCCGGAGGAGTCCCGATGACCGCCGCCCTCGACCCCCGCGACGCGCTCGCCGCCCGGGCCGCGCTCGACCCCCGGGCCGCGCTCGCCGCCCGGGCCGCCCGCGAACTGCGCGACGGCCAGTACGTCAACCTCGGCATCGGCCTGCCCACCCTGATCCCCGGCCACCTGCCGCCCGGCGTGCACGTCGTCCTGCACTCCGAGAACGGCATCCTCGGCACCGGCCCCTACCCGGCGGACGCCGACGTCCACCCCGACCTGATCAACGCCGGCAAGGAGACCGTCACCGTCAACCCCGGTGCGGCGTACTTCGATTCGGCGTTCTCCTTCGGCATGGTGCGCTCCGGGCGGATCGACGTCTCGGTGCTCGGCGCGATGCAGGTCTCCGCGGGCGGCGACCTCGCCAACTGGATGATCCCCGGCCGGATGGTCAAGGGCATGGGCGGCGCGATGGACCTGGTCCACGGCGCCCGCCGGCTGATCGTGGTGATGGAGCACACCGCGAAGGACGGCAGCCCGAAGATCGTCGACGAGCTGAGCCTGCCCGCCACCGGCCGCGCCGTCGTCCACCGCGTCGTCACCGACCTCGCCACCCTCGACGTCACCCCCGAGGGCCTGCGCCTGGTTTCCCTCGCGGACGGCGTCACCCTGGCGCAGCTGCGGGCGGCGACCGAGCCGCCGGTGCTGGCCTGAGCACGCGCCGGAGGGGGGCCCGCCGTTCCCGGCGGGCCCCCCTCCGTCCTGCGGTCAGCCCTTGATGTTCGGGATCTGCCAGTCGATCGGCTTCTGGCCGAAGCCCTCCAGGGCCTCGTTGATCTGCGAGAACGGCTTGCTGCCGAGGAACAGCTTCGCGGACAGCGGCGACGGGTGCGCGCCCTGGACCACCACGTGGCGCTCGGTGTCGATCAGCGGGAGCTTCTTCTTCGCGTAGCCGCCCCAGAGCACGAACACGCAGGGCTCCTCGCGGGCGCTGACCGCCTTGATCACCGCGTCGGTGAACTTCTCCCAGCCCTTGTTCTTGTGCGAGTTGGCCTCGTGCGCCCGCACCGTGAGCACCGCGTTGAGCAGCAGCACGCCCTGCTCGGCCCACGGCATCAGGTACCCGTTGTCCGGCACGGTCAGGCCGAGGTCGGTGCCGAGCTCCTTGTAGATGTTGCGCAGCGACGGCGGGGTCCTGACGCCGGGCAGCACCGAGAAGCTCATGCCGTGCGCCTGGCCGTTGTCGTGGTACGGGTCCTGGCCGAGGATCAGCACCTTGACGTCCTGGTAGGGCACCGCCTCCAGCGCCGCGAACTCCTGCCCGGCCGGCGGGAACACCTCGTGCTCGGCGCGCTCGGCGGCCAGGAACTCCGCCAGCTGCGCGAAGTAGGGCTTGCCGGTCTCCTCGGCGAGCACTCCCCGCCAGGACTCGGGCAGCTCCGGCACGCCGCCCGCGGACGTCTCGGCCAGCTCCGTCACGTTGTACCTCCCACCGGCCGCGCCGCACGGCGGCCGCTCTTGACTCGTGCGTTCCGCGGGCCCGTCCCGGACCCACCGCGGTGAACGCTACACAGTCGCGCCGACAGCCCGCGCCGCCCGCCGCAACTCCCCCGCACCGCAAGCCCCTTGGCGTACGACCGAGACGCCCGCCCGCCCGGCTCCGGCCGCCGCCGCCCCGTTCCGGACGCCCGCGCGAGGCCCCTCCCGGAGTGTCCGCGCGGAGCGCTATCTTTGCCGTGGCGACCCGTGCCCCGCCGTGGGAACGGGACGGGGACGGGGACGGGCCCGGGGAGCGGGGCCCGGCAGTGGAAGCAGTGACGGGCGCGGCCAGCCGTGCCACGGGGGAAGGAAAACCGCGATGAACGAACCCTCCAACGACAGCGGTGCGTCCGGCGCCGCGGTGGGCGGCGCCATCGGCGCGGTGGTCGGCGGCGTGGCGGCGGCCGCGGTGGTCGCCCAGACCCAGGCCCTGATCGGCCAGGTCGGCGCCGCCGCGGTCAAGGTCGAGGTGGAGAACCTGCAGACCTTCAAGAAGCGGGTCGACGACCTGCTCAGCACGCTGGACAGCTCGGCCGCGGGCCAGGGCACGATCTCCCGGCAGCAGCTGACGCCCGGCCAGCTCGGCCAGGACTTCGGCCAGGCCGGCGACCTGATGAGCGCCTACACCACGGTGCACGCCAACCTGGACCAGCTCTCCAAGACGCTGTCCATGCAGATCGAGGCGATGAGCGCCAGCATCGACATGGCGGCCCGGGGCTACCAGAACGCGGACGCCGAACAACAGGAGCAGTTCCATTCGCTCCTGCGCAGGGCAGGTGCCCAGGCCCAGCTCCCGCCGGCCGGCAGTTCGCAGTACGGGCAGCAGCCCGGCTACCCGGCCGCGGCACCCGGCAGCAACGTCCAGCAGGGCTCGTACTGACCGCCCGGTCCGACCACAGCACAGGGGGAGAGAACCGATGGAACTCGAAGAGTCGAGACTGGTCCGGATCCAGCCGGGCGAGATTGGCCGCGCCAGCCACGAACAGCTGGTCGCCATGATCGAGAACGCCAACCCGTTCGCGGTGTCCGGCGTCGGACAGCAACTGGTCGACGCTGCCCAGCAGTTGGACCAGATCAGCGAGGAGCTGCACACCCACATCAGCAGCCTCGACTGGGAGGGCCAGGCCGCTGACAGCTTCAAGAACTGGGGCACCCAGGTCTCCCGCTCCACCATGGACCTGGCCACCTACTCGCGGACCGCCGGCACCCACATGACCTCGGCCGGCGACACCCTCAGCACCGTCAAGTACGGCCTGCCCCCGGTGCCGTACGACGACATGGAGACCGTCCGCCGCTACGAGGCGCAGGACAACACGGCCGCGACCATCGGCGGCGCCATCATCGGCGGGGTGGTCATGCCGGGCATCGGCGCCGCCGCGGGCGGCTACCTCGGCGGCAAGGTGGCCGGGATGCTCGACCCGAACTGGGTCACCGAGGAGCAGGCCCGCGCCGCGTCCGACCGGGTCTTCCAGGCGCACCAGGAGGCCATCACGCAGATGGAGCGCCTCAGCCAGTCGTACGAGTACGCGAGCACCCAGCTCAACTCGGCCGCGGTGCCGACCTTCCCGGCCCCGCCGGGAGGAGCCGTCGACCTCGACAACCTGCAGGAAGTCCCGATCGGTGGCGGCAACGGCCGCGGTGGCGGTGGCGGCAGCACCACGCCGCCCCAGCCGCCGACCTGGACGCCGCCCGGGGGCGGCGGAGGCGGCACGACCACACCTCCTCCGACGGTGGTACCGCCCCCGCCGAGCCCGCCGCACCTGATCCGGCACCCCGGCCCGGTGCCGACCCCGTACCCCTACCCGACCCCGACCCCGCCGCCCCCGGTCACGCCGCCGGGCGGCCCCACCCCGGTGATCCCGGACCCGCCGCCGCTGAAGATCGACCACGTGGCGCCGACCCCGACGGTCCCCGGCCCGGGCGGCCTCCCACCCACGGGCGGCGGTGGCGGCGGCCTGATCGGTGGCGGCGGCGGTGGCGGCCTGGGCGGCGGCGGTCTCGGTGGGGGCGGGGGCGGCGGTGGTTACACCGGCGGCCTGGTCCCGGGCCTGGGCGGCGGCGGTGCGCTCGGCGGGAGCGGCGCAGGCGGCGGCCGGGCCACCGGCGGCGGCACGGCCGGGACGACCGGCGCGGGTGCCCGGACCGGCACCGGCACCGGCGCCTCGTCGGGCGCCGCGGGCGCGGCCGGCCAGACCGGCCGGGCGGGCGCCTCGGGCGCGGGCGGCATGGGCGGCATGCACGGCGGTGGCGGCGCGGGCGGTGCCCGCGGCGGGGCCGGCGGTTCGCGCGGCAGCGGGTTGGTGAACCGCGCGGGCGGCACCGTCGGCGCGAACCGCGCCCCGGGCGGGCGCGGCGAGTTCACCCCGGGCGGGACCGGCCTGCGCGGCCGGGCCGAGCGGGGCGCGGACGGCCGGGCCGGCGGCTCCTTCGGCGGCGGGCACGGCGGCGGCAGCGCCAACCGCAAGGGCAAGGCCCAGGGCAACCGTCCGGACTACCTGACCGAGGACGAGAACACCTGGACGTCCGGGATGGGCCCGGTCAATCCGAACGTGATCGAGTAGTGACCGGTTCGACGGCCCGGTCGCGGGGGCTGCGGCTCCCGCGGCCGGGCCGAACTGTGCGCCGGGGCCGCCCCGGTGGACGTGGCGAAGGACGAGGGAGCGTGTGATGCGGGGAACGGGCAGGGCAGGGCGGGGGCGACGGTTCGCCGCCGCGGCGGCGGTCGGCGCCGTCCTGTGGGGGTGGACGGCCGGACCCGCGTCGGCCGCGGACTCGATCCGCGCGCAGGAGTGGCACCTGGACGCGATGCACGCCGACGAGATGTGGCAGATCAGCACCGGCAAGGGCATCACGGTCGCGGTGGTCGACAGCGGTTTCCAGGACGGCACCCCCGACCTGGCCGGCCAGTTGCTGACCGGCACCGACCTCAGCGGACTGCCCGGCGGCGTGCTCTCCGACCCGATCGGCCACGGAACGCACATGGCCAGCGACATCGCCGGCACCGGGAAAAACCTGAACGGCCAGGGCGCCTACGGTCTGGCGCCCGGAGTCAAGATCCTCCCCATCAAGATCAGAACCGTCAACGACGGCAGTTACGAGACCCAGAACCAGATTCTGAACCAGTTGGCCCAGGGCATCACCTACGCGGCCGATCAGGGTGCCAAGGTCATCAACGTCTCCCAGGGCAGCCCCCTGCGCGAAGCTGCCGACCGCGCCAAGCTCCAGGCAGCCGTCGACCACGCCCGTTCCCGGGGCTCTCTGGTGATCGCCGCGGCCGGCAACAGCGGCGACACGGGTAACGAGGTCGACTACCCGGGCGGCCTGCCCGGTGTCGTCACCGTGGCCGGCACCGACCGGGACGCGAAGGCCTGGTCGAAGTCGCAGCACGGCCCGCAGGTGGTGCTGGCCGCCCCGGCGGTGGAGATCTACGGCGCCTGCACCAGCGGGTCCGGCTACTGCAAGGGCGACGGCACCTCCGACTCCACCGCCCTGACCTCGGCCGCCGCCGCGCTGATCTGGTCGGTGCACCCGGACTGGACGGCCAACCAGGTGCTGCGGGTGCTGATCAACACCGCGAGCAACCCGAAGGAGCGCAGCGACTACCTGGGCTACGGCGTCATCCGGCCCCGGATCGCCCTGACCAGCCCGGGCGACCCGGGCCCGGCGGACGTCAGCCCGCTGCCCGGCACCGGTGCCGGGGCCTCGGCCTCGCCCGGGGCCGGGAAGTCGGGCGCGGCGGACCAGCCGGGCGGGGCGGCGAGCGACGCCGCGAGTGCCGCGCCGGAGGGGTCCGCGCCCGCGAAGTCCTCGGCGCCCGAGGCGACCGGGCAGCAGTCCTCCGGTTCGGGCAGCCTCCCGCTGGTCGTCGGCGGCGCGGTGGCGGGCGTCCTGGTGCTGGTGCTCGTGGTGGTGCTGGTCGTCCGGCGCAACCGCTCCACCGGCCCGGGCCCGGTGCCGCCGGGCGCCCCGTACGGCGTGCCGCCGCAGCAGCAGCCGTACGCCCCGCAGCCGCCCGCGCCGCAGCCCTACGGCCAGCAGCCCGCCGCGCCGCCGGCCGCCCCGCCCGGGTACGGCCAGCAGCCGCCCTACGGGCAACCCGCCGCACCGCCCGCCGCGCCCCCCGGGTACGGCCAGCAGCCGCCGTACGGGCAGCAGCCGCCGCCCTCGGGCGGGAACCCGTACGCGAACTGACGCCGCAGCGGCCCGGACGGCGGGCGGCCCGGAGTGCCCGGGCCGCCCGCCGTCGGCGTTCGCCGGCCTCCCGCCCCCCGTCCCGGGCCCCGCGGGCCCTGGTCCGCACGGGTGCCCGCACGGGTGCCAGCGCGGGTGCCCACGCGGGTGGCCGCGGGCGCGGACGCCCCTGTGTCCGGCCGGTCGGGACGACTAGGCTGATCGGCGTTGGGGCAGCCTGTGGCGCCCGGCCGGCCAGTGGTGTCCGGTCGGAGCGATCACGAAGATCGTTCGACCTGTGCAAGACCAAGGAGACACCCACGTGGCAGACCGCAAGCCCATCGAGACCTGGCTGACCGACATGGACGGAGTCCTCATCCACGAGGGCGTGCCGATCCCCGGGGCCGATGCCTTCATCAAGCGGCTGCGTGAGTCCGGGAAGCCCTTCCTGGTGCTCACCAACAACTCGATCTACACCCAGCGCGACCTGCACGCCCGCCTGTCCCGGATGGGCCTGGACGTGCCCGCCGAGCACATCTGGACCTCCGCCCTGGCCACCGCGAAGTTCCTGGAGGACCAGCGCCCGGGCGGCACCGCGTACGTGATCGGCGAGGCCGGCCTGACCACCGCGCTGCACGACGTCGGCTACGTGCTGACCGACACCGCCCCGGACTTCGTGGTGCTGGGCGAGACCCGGACGTACTCCTTCGAGGCGATGACCAAGGCCGTCCGCCTGATCAACGACGGTGCCCGGTTCATCGCCACCAACCCGGACGAGACCGGCCCGTCCGCCGAGGGCGCGCTGCCCGCGACCGGTGCGGTGGCCGCGCTGATCACCAAGGCGACCGGCGTGGAGCCGTACTTCGTGGGCAAGCCGAACCCGCTGATGATGCGGGCCGGCCTGAACGCGATCGGCGCGCACTCCGAGCACAGCGCGATGATCGGCGACCGGATGGACACCGACATCGTCTCCGGCATGGAGGCCGGCATGTCGACCTTCCTGGTGCTGACCGGCCTGACCCAGGCCGCCGACGTCGACCGCTTCCCGTACCGGCCGACCCAGGTGGTCAACTCGATCGCCGACCTGGTCGAACTGGTCTGACCCCGCCCCGGAGGGCCCCGGCGAACGCCTCGCCGGGGCCCTCCGCCGTGCCACCGCCGTGCTGCCGCCGCGCCGGGGCCCTCCGTCATGCCAGGTCGCGGGCGTCGGCGCCGGGCAGCCAGTCGCGGTCGGGGCGGTACTCCAGCCAGCGGCGTTCGCGGCCGCGTTCGGCGAAGGCGCGCAGCAGGGTGGGGACGGCGGGGTGCGGGCGTTCGCGGTGCCAGACCAGGGACCAGGCGTACAGCGGGACGGGGTCCACCAGCGGGCGGACGGTCAGGCCGGGCGGGACGGCGAGCGGGAGTTCGGCGGGCAGCAGGGTGCAGCCGTCGGGGACGGCGCGGACCCGGTCGAGCAGGTGGGCGAGGCCGAGGTTGGCCTCGCCGGGCAGCAGCGGGACGCCGAAGTGCGCGCCGAACCGGGCCAGGAAGTCCAGCCGGGCCGGGTCGGCGGGCAGCACCAGCCGCAGCGCGGCCAGGTCGGCGGGGCGCAGCCGGTCGGCGCGGGCCAGCGGGTGGTCGGCGGGCAGCACCGCGTCGACGGGTTCCAGCCGGACCAGCCGGTGCGCCAACTCCCCTCCGGCGCCCGGCTGGTGGCGTCCGAACCCGGCGGCGCTCTCGCTCCGGACCAGGGCGGCGGCGACCGCGTCGAGGTCCCGGGCGGGGCCGACCTCGACGGTCAGTCCGGGGGCGGCGGCGAGCGCGTCGCGCACGGTGCGCAGCGGCTCGAACAGGTGGCCCCAGACGTCCAGCCGGGCGGGTGCGGCCCGCTGCCGGACGGCGGCGAGGGCGGCCTGCCCGGCGGCCAGCGCGGCCCGCGCGGGGTCGAGCAACCGCCTTCCGGCGTCGGTGAGTTGCACGGCGGCGGGGCCGCGGTCGAGCAGCTGGACGCCCAACTCCCGTTCCAGGGCGGCGATCCGCTTGGAGGCGGCCTGCTGGGTGATCGCCAACTGCTCGGCGGCGCGCCCGAAGTGGCGCTGCTCGGCGACTGCGACGAAGGCCCGCAGCTGCCGGAGGTCGGGGTCGTCCATCGGGCCATCATCGCCGACAACCGGCGGTTGTCGTAGGGCCGTTCCGGTTGTTGGACCCTCCCGGGGCCCGGGCCGTTGACTGGGTCCAGCACCGAGCGAGTCGGTCCCCACGAGAGGAAGTCCCCTGATGAAGGCCCTGGTTCCGGCGCACGGCACGGTCGAGTTCGCCGAGGTCCCGCAGCCCGAGCCGCACCCCGGCGAGGTACTGGTGAAGGTCGACGCGTTCTCGGTGAACCGCGGCGAGACCTTCCTGCTGGAGGACCCCCCGCCGCACTGGCGGCCCGGCAAGGACGTCGCCGGGCTGGTCGTGCAGGCCGCCGCGGACGGCACCGGCCCGACGGTCGGGCAGCGGGTGGTGGCGCACCCGCCGGGCGCGGGCTGGGCGGAGTACGCGGCGGTGCGCACGGACGCGCTGGCGGTGCTGCCCGAGCGGCTGGCCGCCCCGACCGCCGCCGCGCTGCCGCTGGCCGGTCTGACCGCGCTGCGGCTGCTGCGCGCGGCGGGCCCGGTGACCGGGCGGCGGCTGCTGCTGACCGGCGCGTCCGGCGGCGTCGGCCACTACGTCACCGAGCTGGCGGCGGCCGCCGGGGCGCAGCTGACGGTCGTCACCGCGAACGCCGAACGCGGCTCCCGGCTGCGGGAGTTGGGCGCGGCCGAGGTGGTGCACGAGGTGGCCGGGGCGCGCGGCCCGTACGACCTGGTGCTGGAGTCGACCGGCGGCACGGAGCTGCCCCGGGCGCTGGCGCTGCTCGCCCCGCGCGGCCGGCTGCTGTGGTTCGGGCAGGCGTCCCGCGAGCCGGTCCGGCTGGACTTCTTCGCCCTGCTGAACGGCCCGGTCTCGGCCACCGTCCGGCACTTCAGCTACGCGGACGTCGACCACCCGGACGGGGACGACCTGCGCACCCTGGTCCGGCTGACCGAGCAGGGCCGGCTGCACCCCGAACTCGGCCTGGTCGACGACTGGCAGCACACCGCGGAGGCGATCGCCGCCCTGCGCGGCCGGCGCGTGCGCGGCAACACCGTCCTCACCCTCAACTGACCTTCCACCCGAGGAGATCCGCCATGAACACCGATCCCCGCACCGTCGTCACCGACTACGTGGCCGCGGTGGCCCGCGGCGACGCGGACGCCATCCGGGACGCCTTCACCGAGGACGTGGTCTGGAGCTACCCGGGCGACCTGCCGCTGAGCGGCGAGTGGCGCGGCCGGACGGCCGTCGTCGAGGACTTCCTCGGCTCGGTCGGCGGCGTCTTCGAGCCCGGCACGGCCGTCGAGGTCGCCCTGGTCGGCACGCCGATCGCCGAGGGCGACCGGGTGGTCGCCGAGTGGACCTCGCGCGGCACCACCGTGCACGGCCGCCGCTACGACAACCGCTGCCTGGGCGTCTTCACCGTCCGGGACGGCCGGATCGCCGCCGTCCGCGAGTACACCGACACCCGGCACGTCGCCGAGACCCTGTTCCCGAACGGCGGGTGACCGCCCCGCTCCCGAACGGCGGGTGACCGCCCCGCTCCCGAACGGCGGGTGACCGCCCGGCCCCGGACCGTCGCACCCGGTCCGGGGCACCTCAACGCCGCCTTAAGCCGCCCGTAACTACCCTGACGTACCGTCAATTCCCGTACCAGGACTGGCTAGCGTCCCGGACACGCCCTCTCCGCACGACGCAAGGGAGCCCTCGATGGCCTCCGTCCGCCGCACCGCCTCCCCCGCCCGTCCCCGCGCCGTCCGCGCCGCCGCCGCGCGCGCCGCCGTCCTGCTGCTGGCCGTCGCCGCACTGTCGGCCGGCCCGGCCGCCCGGCCCGCCGTCGCCGCCGCTCCCGGCGCCGTCCCGGCCTCCGTCCCCGCCGCGGCCGCGGCCGCGGCCCCCGCCGTCCCCGTCACCGCGCCGCTGGCCCGGTCCGGCGACGGCGGTGGCGGTGGCAGCGGGGACGGCGGGGACGCGGTCCGCAACGGCATGCTGCTGTCGCTGGGCTCGGTGCTGCTGCTGACCGGCGCGGCGTGCGCCGTGCTGTACCGGCGCCGTCCGCCCTCCGACCGCTGAGCACGCCGCCGGAGCCGGGGCCCGGGCCTGCGCCGACCGGGTCCGGCGAACCGGTCGGCCTCCGCCGTTCGGCGGGGCCGGGGTGGTTGAGTTGAGGGCATGAGCACGCCCTCCGCCCCGTTCCGCGTCGGCCTGATCGGCTACGGCCTGGCCGGTTCCGCCTTCCACGCCCCGCTGATCGCCACCACGCCCGGACTGCAGCTGGACGCGGTGGTCACCGCCAACCCCGACCGCCGGGCCCAGTTGCACCGCGACCACCCGGGCGCCCGCGCCCTCGACACCCCCGAGCAGCTGTTCGAGGACGCCGACCGGTTCGACCTGGTGGTGATCGCCTCCCCCAACCGCACCCACGTCCCGCTCGCCCGCACCGCCCTGCTGGCCGGCCTGGCCACCGTGGTCGACAAGCCGCTGGCCGCGACCAGCGCCGAGGCCCGCGACCTGTGCGAGTTCGCCGAGAAGTCCGGCCTGCTGCTGTCGGTGTTCCAGAACCGCCGCTGGGACGGCGACTTCCTGACCGCCCGCCGCCTGGTCGAGGAGGGCCGGCTCGGCCGGGTGCACCGCTTCGAGTCCCGGTTCGAGCGCTTCCGCCCCAAGCCCAAGCCGGGCTGGCGCGAGCTCGCCGACCCGGCCGAGGTCGGCGGCACCCTGTACGACCTGGGCAGCCACTTGGTCGACCAGGCACTGACCCTGTTCGGGCCGGTCGAGACGGTGTACGCGGAGATCGACGTGCGCCGCGACGGCGCGGTGGTCGACGACGACGCCTTCCTCGCCCTGACCCACATCGGCGGCGTCCGCTCCCAGCTGTGGACCAGCGCGCTGGCCCCGCTCGCCGGGCCCCGGCTGCGCGTCCTCGGCGACAGCGCCGGGTACGTCAAGTTCGGCATGGACCCGCAGGAGGCCGCCCTGCGGGCCGGCCGCCGCCCCGGCGGGCCGGCGGACCGCTGGGGCGACGACGACCCGGCCGCGTACGGCCTGCTCGGCAGCGACGGCGACGCCGAACCGGTCACCACCGACCCGGGCGACTACCCGGCGTACTACGCGGGCATCGCCGCCTCGCTCGCCGACCGCACCCCGCCACCGGTCGACCCGCGCGACGCGGTCGCCACCCTCGCCGTCCTGGAGGCCGCCCGCGCCTCCGCCGCGACCGCCTCGGTGGTCCGGCTGCCCTGAACCCCGGACGGACCGAGCCCTCGCGTCGACGGTGGGGCGACACCAGGGACCCGGAACCCGGAGCCGGAAACTCCGGAACCCGGAACCCGGAGCCGGGAACTCCGGTGCCCGCCCCGCCGTTGACCGCTCCGGAACTGCGCCGCCCGGCCCGGCCGTTGACGCAGCGTCCGCACTCGACCCGTCCGGCGGCACCCCGCCCGGACGGTTCCCGCCCCGGCCCGAGGAGGTTGCGCACCGTGCTCGTCACCCCGCTCCTGCTCGTCCTGTTCAGGGTCCTCACCGGTGACCTGCTCACCGGCCCGGGTGCGCTGACCACGGCCGCGCTGCTGCTGCTCGCCGTCGCCGTCACCGCCACCCTCACCACCACCCGCCTCCCCGGCGCCCGCACCCCGGCGGCCGTGCACGCGGCGGCGCTGCGCCGCCGCGCCTACCGCACCGCCTACCTGCCGCCGCGAGACCCGGACGCCGCGGGCCGCGCCCGCCCCCGAGCCCCGGGACACCGGCCCGCGGCCGCCTGAGGGGCCCGTTCCTCCCTGCAGTCCCCGAACTCCCGCTCCCCCGCCGGGGCCGAGGGCCCACCGCTCTCGCGCACCCCGCCCGGGGCGCGGGGAACCGCACGGGGAACCGCGCGGGCAACCACACGCACACGCACCGCCCGGCTCCCGCCGCGCCAGCCCGCGCGCGGCGCCGCCGGGTCGGCCCTGCGTCCCCTCCTCGCGTCCGCCCTCCGAGCACCGTCGTCACGACCCGCCGACTCCCGGAGAGCCCGACCATGTCCGTCCTGAGCGTCCTCGACCCCGCCGTCCACCTCGCCCACGCCGCCGTCGCGGCCCTCGCCGCCGTCGTCCCCACCGCGGCCGCGATCGTCCTGTTCACCCTGGCCGTCCGGGCCGCCCTGCACCCGCTGGCCCGGTCGGCGGCCCGGGCCGAGCGGGTCCGCGCCCGGCTCGCGCCGAAGGTCGCGCGGCTGCGCGAGCGGCACGCCCGGAACCCCGAGCGGCTGAACCGCGAACTGCTCGCCCTGCACCGCGCCGAAGGCACCGGCCCGTTCGCGGGGCTGCTCCCGGTGCTGCTGCAGGCCCCGTTCTTCTCGGTGATGTACCGCCTGTTCACCACCGCCCCGGGCCACCTGCTCGACGCGACCCTCGCGGGCGTCCCGCTGGCCGTCCATCCCGCGGCGGCCCACACGCCGGCGCAGTTCGCGGTGTTCGCCGTCCTGGAGGCGGCCCTGCTGGCCCTGGCCTGGGCCGGCGTCCGCCGGGCGAAGCACGCCCCCACTCCCGTCGGCCCGGTCCGCTGGCTGGCCTTCGGCACCCCGCTGTTCGCCCTGCTGCTGCCGCTCGCGGGCCAGCTCTACCTGCTGACCAGCACGGCCTGGACGACGGCCGAACGGTGGTACCTGCACCGTCCGGCCGCCGGCCCCGCCACCGGTCAGGCGGTGGGCCACCCCGCCAGGTAGGCGTCGATCTCGCCGGCCAGCCGGCGCTTGCCCGCCTCGTCGAGGAAGGACGCCTCGACGGCGTTGCGGGCGAGCGCCGCGACCCCGGCCTCGTCCAGGCCGAGCAGTTTCGCGGCGACCGCGTACTCGGTGTTCAGGTCGGTGCCGAACATCGGCGGGTCGTCGCTGTTGATGGTGACCAGCAGCCCGGCGTCGACCATCTGCCGGACGGGGTGGTCCTCGATCCGTTCGACCACCCGGGTCGCCAGGTTGGAGGTCGGGCAGACCTCCAGCGGGATCCGGTGCTCGCCCAGGTGGTCGACCAGGGCCGGGTCCTTGACCGACTGGGTGCCGTGGCCGATCCGCTCGGCGCCGAGCACCCGGATCGCGTCCCAGACCGTCTCGGGGCCGGTCGACTCGCCCGCGTGCGGCACGCTGTGCAGGCCGGCCGCCCGGGCCCGGTCGAAGTACGGCTTGAACTGCGGGCGCGGCACGCCGATCTCGGGCCCGCCGAGCCCGAACGAGACCAGCCCCTCGGGGGCCAGGTCGAGGGCGAGGCGGGCGGTCTCCTCGGCGGAGGCCAGCCCGGCCTCGCCGGGGATGTCGAAGCACCAGCGCAGCACGATGCCGAGGTCCTTCTCGGCGGACAGCCGGGCGTCCTCGATCGCCTCCATGAAGGCGACGTCGGGGATGCCGCGGCTGACCGACGAGTAGGGGGTGACGGTCAGTTCGGCGTAGCGGATGTTCTGCCGGGCCATGTCCTGGGCGACGCCGTAGGTCAGCGCCCGGACGTCCTCGGCGTCCCGGATCAGGTCGACGACGCTCAGGTACACCTCGATGAAGTGCGCGAAGTCGGTGAAGGTGAAGTACTCGGCGAGCGCCTGCGGGTCCGCCGGCACCTTGCTGCGCCCGGCGTGCCGGGCCGCGAGTTCGGCCACCACCCGCGGCGAGGCCGAGCCCACGTGGTGCACGTGCAGCTCCGCCTTCGGCATTCCGGCGATGAACGCCTCGATCCCCTGGACACCCTCGGCCACGGCACGCTCCCGTCTGCTCTCACCCGGATCCGGACCGCCCGGACGCGGGTCGCCCGGGCCCGGACCACCCGGACCCGAACGGACCTCGCATGCTAACCCGCGGCGGCCCGCCGGCCGGTCACCACTTGGCGGCCAGCTTGGCGATCGCGGCGCGCGCGTCGTCCTTGCTGGTGGCGGCGTTGAAGTTCGGGTCGACGTCCAGGAACACCTTGACCACGACGGTGCCCTTGCGGGCCGCGATGAGGACGAAGTCCCGCGGGTCGGTCCGGCCGCCGTCGGTGGTGGGGTAGGTGGCCTTGCCCTCGTCGAGGTACACCTCGTCGGCGCCGGGCACCGCGGGCGCCTTGCCCGCGTGGACGCCGGTGTACTTGTCGTCGTCCTCGGTGTAGTTCGGGCAGCGCTGGGTGTTCTGCCGGAAGGCCTGGACCTCCTGGCGCGCGTCGGCGACCGTGGCGAACTGGTCGGCCTCGGTGCTGGCGAAGGTGGTGTCGCTCTCGTGGTCCTGCTTGACGAAGCGCAGCACGGTGGCGGTCAGCCCCTTGACCGCGGTGCCGTCCGGCACGTTGGCGCAGGACTTGTCCATCACGTAGTTGTCCGTGCTGGTGCTGTCGTCGCCGTCGGCCGCGTAGGTCTCCCACTCGGCGGCGGTCAGCGCGAGCTTGCCCATCTTCGCCTGCGCCGCCTTGTCGGTGCCCGTCGCGGTGCCGCCGCTCGGCTTGGTGCTGGGCTTGCCGCCGTTGGCGGGCTCCTTGGCCTTGCCCTTGCCGGTCGGGCTGGCGCTCGCGGCCGGCGAGCCGGCCGCCGTGGACGGGGCCGCGCCGGCGTCCGTCAGGTCGTCGTTGCAGGCCGTCAGCACCAGTCCGGCGGCCGCCAGTGCCGCGACCCGCAGCCCGAGCTTTCGTGCACGTACCGTCATGTCCGTCAACTCCCCCGTGGAGAACAGGCGTCCGACCCCCCTGGCCGCGCCGATCGGTCGCTCACCCTACCCAAGGGTCCGGACACCCGCCGACCGGTCGGTGGGAGCCGGCCCGACGGTCCGTCAGCCGCCCAGCGCGGTGCTGACGGTGTGGATCAGCAGGCCGGCCAGCGCGCCGACCACGGTGCCGTTGATCCGGATGAACTGCAGGTCACGGCCCACGTTGGCCTCGATCTTGCGGGAGGCGTCGGCGGCGTCCCAGCCGGCCACGGTGTCGGAGATCAGCGAGGTGATCTCCTCCCGGTAGGTGGAGACCACGTACTCGGCGGCGTCCAGCAGCCAACCGTCAGTTTTTGCCTGAAGTTTGCCGTCGGTGGCGAGCCGTCGGCCGAGGCTCCGCAGCCCGTCGGTGAGGCGGCGGCGCAGTTCGCTGTCCTCGTCCTCGGCGGCGTTCAGCACCAGGGTGCGGACGGCCGACCAGGAGGAGGCGATCAGGTCCTGCACCTCGGGGCGGGCCAGCAGTTCGGACTTGGCGCGCTCGACCCGGTCGATGGTCGCGGGGTCGTGCTGGAGCTCCTGCGCGAAGTCGGCGAGGAAGTTGTCGAGGGCGCCGCGCGCGGGGTGCACCGGGTCGTCGCGGACGTCGCCGACGAAGCGCAGCAGTTCCTTGTAGACCCGTTCGCCGACCTGCTGGTCGAGGAACTTGGGCGTCCAGCCGGGGGTCTTGGCGGTGACCCGGGCGACCACCTCGCCGTGGTGCTCGACCAGCCAGTCGTGGGCCCGCACCGCGACCAGGTCGACCACGCCCTTGTGCCCGCCGTCCGCGACGATCTTCCCGAGCAACCGGCCGGCGGGTTCGGCGACCGAGGTGGCGGCGGCCCGCCGGGTGACCGCCTCGGCGACCACGGCCTGCACGTCGTCGTCGCGGAGCACCGCGAGCAGGCCGCGCAGCGCGGCGGCGGCCTCCCGGGTGACGCGTTCGGCGCTGCCGGGCGCGGACAGCCACTCGCCGAGCCGCCGGGCCACGCCGATCCGGCCGAGCCGGGCCCGGACCACCGGCGCGGACAGGAAGTTGTCGCCGACGAAGTCGCCGAGCGAGCGCCCGAAGGCGTCCTTCTTGGTCGGGATGATCGCGGTGTGCGGGATCGGCAGGCCGAACGGGCGGCGGAACAGCGCGGTGACGGCGAACCAGTCGGCGAGCGCGCCGACCATGCCGGCCTCGGCGGCGGCGGCCACGTACCCGGCCCAGGCGCCCGCCCCGGCCGCCTTGGCCCAGGTGGCGAGGGCGAAGACCAGGGTGGCCAGGCCGAGCAGGCCGGTGGCGATGGTCTTCATCCGTCGGACACCGCGCCGTTTCTCCTCGTCGGCGGCGGTGAAGCTGACTCCGGGGGCAGTCTGGTCCGCGCTCACCCCGCCAGCCTGGCACACCGGCCCGGCGAAACGGCCCCCGCCCCGCGAATCCGCCCGGCCCGGGCGCCGGGGCCCGGGCCGGGAACGCTCAGCCGCCCCCGCCGAGCACGATCCGCCGCACGCCCTCCCAGCGGGCCGGATCGGTGACCCGGCGGCCGTCGAGCAGCACCCGCACGCCCGGGAAGTCGACCGCGCCGAGGTCCCGGTACTCGGGGTGGTCGGCCTGGACGACCAGCGCGGTGGCGGGTTTGCCCTGGTCGGGCGGCAGGCCGAGGGCGGCCAGCTCCTCCGGGAGGTACAGCGGGTCGCTGACGCCGACCTCGGCCCCGGCCGCCCGCAGCGCCTCGACCAGCGGGAACACCCCGGAGTACGCGGTCTCCTTGACCCCGCCCCGGTAGGACGCGCCGAGCACCGTCACCGCGACGCCCGCCAGCGGGCCGAGCGCGCCCTCCAGCAGCCCGACCGCGTACGCCGGGACCTGTTCGTTGGCCTCGCGGGCGGCCCGCACCACGGTGGCGCCGGGGTCGTTCCACAGGTACAGCCGCGGGTAGACCGGGATGCAGTGGCCGCCGACCGCGATGCCGGGCCGGTGCAGGTGGCTGTAGGGCTGGGAGTTGCAGGCGTCGACGATCTCGGCGAGGTCGACGCCGACCCGGTCCGCGTACCGGGCGAACTGGTTGACCAGCGCGATGTTGACGTCCCGGTAGGTGGTCTCGGCGAGCTTGGCGAACTCGGCGGCCTCCGCCGTGGACAGCGCCCACACGCCGTTGCCGCGCGGCAGGTCGGGGCGCGGGTCGAAGTCGAGCACCGCCCGGTAGAAGTCGACGCCGCGCCGGGTGGACTCCTCGTCGATGCCGCCGACCAGCTTGGGGTAGCGCCGCAGGTCGGCGAAGACCCGTCCGGTGCGCACCCGTTCGGGGCTGAACACCAGCGCGAAGTCCCGCCCGGCGGCCAGTTGGGAGCCGGCCTCCAGCCGCCGGGCGAAGCGGCCGCGGACGGTGCCGACCGGCAGCGTGGTCTCGTAGCTGACCAGGGTGCCGGGGCGCAGCCCGGCGGCGACGGCGTCGGTGGCGGCGTCCAGCAGGGAGAAGTCGGGGCTGCCGTCGGGGCCGGTGACCAGCGGGACGACGATCACCACGGCGTCGGCCCCGGCGGTGGCGGCGGCGGTGTCGGTGGTGGCGCGCAGCCGGCCGGCCGCGACGGCCTCGGCGAGCCGCTCGTCGAGGTGGGCCTCGCGCGGGAAGGGCGGCCGGCCGGCGTTGACGGCGGTGACCACCTCGGGGACGATGTCGGCGCCGGTCACCAGGTGGCCCTTGCCGGCGTACTGGACGGCCAGCGGCAGGCCGATCTTGCCGAGGCCGACGACGCAGACGTCCCGGGCGGGTGCGGCGCTCATCGGGCGGCTCCGCGCAGCGCGGCGGCCAGGCCGTGCCGCCGGGTGCGGCGCAGCAGGCGTTTGGCGGCCCACCGGGCGCGGCGCAGCGGGGCGGGGACGAGGCGGCGCCAGCCGGCCGGGCCGGGGGCGCGGCCGAGTTCGAACAGGGCGTCGGGCAGGCCGAGGTGCCGGTCGCGGAAGACCGGGTAGCCGGCGTAGAGCCGGGAGCCGCGGCGGACGGCGGGGGCCTCGCCGTGGTCCCGCTCCCAGGTGATCAGGTCGCACAGGGCGAGCAGTTCGCCGCGCCGGGCGAGGGCGAGGCGCAGCCGGGCGGGGACGGGCAGGGTGCGGAACACGGCGGGCGAGCAGTGCCGTTCGGTGAACCGGCCGATCTCCTGGACGATCCGGCGCTGCATGGCGGGCGGTTCGGCGAGGAACGGGGCCTGCAGCAGCTGCGGGACGTCCCAGCTGAAGTAGCGGGCCCGGACGGCGTCCCGGGCGGGGCCGGGCAGGGTGGAGCGGTCGAGCACCTCGTGGGCGGCGGTGAAGCCGCGCAGCCGGTCCAGCGGCCCGGCCCGGTGGGTGACGTTGGAGCGGTCCTGGCGGAGCACCAGGTGGTAGTAGTCGTAGTCGGCGAGGACGGAGACCTTGCGGGCGTGCAGCAGCGCGCCGAGGGTGAAGGGCTGGTCGGAGTGGATGACCAGGTCCTCGCGGCGGCGCAGGCCGTGGCTGGTGACCAGGTCGCGGCGGAACAGCTTGGTGTCGCCGAGGGCCCAGGCGAGCGCGGAGTCGGTGAAGCCGACCTGTTCGGCGGTGCGGTCGAAGATGCCCTGCGGGACGACCCGGCCGTGCTCGCCGACCTGCTTGGGGATCAGCACGTCGGACTGCCAGCGGTCGGCGGCGGCGACCATCCGCTCCAGCGCCTCGGGGCCGAGCCAGTCGTCGGAGCCGAGGTAGAGCAGGTAGCGGCCGCGGGCGAGGTCGGTGCCGCGGTTGGTGGGGCTGGCGGGGCCGCCGGAGGCGGGCTGCCGGGCGGTGCGGAACAGCCCCGGGTGGGCGGCCGCGTAGCGGGCGAGTTCCTCGCTGCTGCCGTCGCTGGAGCCGTCGTCGACGGCGACGACTTCCATCCGCTGCCGCTCGATGCTCTGGCCCACCAGCGAGTCGAGGCAGGCGGTCAAGTAGGGCATGGTGTCGTGGACGGCGATCACCACGCTGACGTCCGGTCCTTGCTCGGTCACGCGGTGTCAACTCCCGTACCGGCCGTCTGGTCACCTTCCTCACCCGAACGAGTGAGGGAGGGTCAGTGCGCCGGTGCGGGGGCGCTCCCGGCGTAGATCCGGGCGATCACGTCCTCGATGGCGGGTTCCCGCACCGACAGGTCGACCAGCGGGTAGCGCTCGGCGACGGCGGCGACCACGGGGGCGGCGCTCTGCCGGGCGGGGAAGGCCAGCCACTGCCGCGGGCCCTCGGTGCGCACCACCCGGACGCCGGGCAGCTCGATCGGCGGGTGCGCCGCGGCGAGGTCGACCACCAGGGTGCGTTCGCTGCCGCCGATCTCGTGCAGCCGCTCCAGCGGGCCGTCCAGGACGAGCCGGCCGTGGTCGATCACCATCACCCGGTCGCACAGCTGCTCGATGTCGGTGAGGTCGTGGGTGGTGAGCAGCACGGTGGTGCGCCGTTCCCGGTTGGTCTCGCGCAGGAACGCCCGGACCTTGGCCTTGCTGACCACGTCGAGCCCGATGGTGGGTTCGTCGAGGTAGAGCACGCCGGGGTCGTGCAGCAGGGCGGCGGCGAGGTCGCCGCGCATCCGCTGGCCGAGCGAGAGCTGCCGGACGGGGGTGTCCAGCAGGTCGCCGAGGTCGAGGAGTTCGACGCACCGGTCGAGGTTGGCCCGGTACGCCGCGGCGGGGATCCGGTAGATCCGGCGGGCCAGTTCGTAGCTGTCGCGCAGCGGCAGGTCCCACCACAGGGTGGTGCGCTGGCCGAACACCACGCCGATCCGGCGGGCGAGTTCGGCCCGGCGGGCGGCCGGGTCGACGCCGGCCACCCGCAGCCGGCCGCCGCTGGGCACCAGGATGCCGGTGAGCATCTTGACGGTGGTGGACTTCCCGGCGCCGTTGGGCCCGATGTAGCCGACGCACTCGCCCTCCTCGACGGCGAAGGTCAGCCCGTCGACGGCCCGCACCTCGCGCTTGGTCCGCCGCCAGCGCCCGTCCCGGACCCGGACGGTGAAGCTCCGCCGGACGTCCTCGACCTCGATCATCGCCATGCTGGTCCTTCCGTCAGCTTCCGGTGGAGCGGTAGGCGCGCAGCCCGGTCCGCCAGGCCAGTCCGGCCGCCAGCAGGCAGAGCGCGGCGGCCAGCGGCGAGGCGAACCGGAACGCGGCGGGCAGCCCGAGCGGGTCGGGCCGGCCGAGGACGTGCAGCGCGGGCAGCCAGTTGACGAAGGCCAGCGGCACGCCGAACACGGTGCCCGCGACGAGCTCCCGGGCGAAGACGGTGGGCGGGTACTGGAGCAGGGTGGCGCCGCCGTAGGTGACCGAGTTCTGCAGTTCGGCGGCCTCGCCCCACCAGAACTGCACGCAGGAGCAGCCGATGAACAGCGCGCAGAAGATCAGCGTGCCGCACAGCAGCAGCACGGGCACCATCAGCACCCGGTCCCAGGTCCAGTGCACGTCCAGCGCGGTGAGCGACCAGCCGAGCACCGCGAGGGCCTGCAGCAGCCGGCCCAGGCGGCGCAGCGAGAAGCGCTCGGCGGCGAGTTGGGCCAGCGCGGGGGCGGGCCGGATCAGCATGGTGTCCAGGCTCCCGGAGCGGACCCGCTCGCCCAGCCCGCCGACCGATCCGACCAGGACGTTGGCCGCGCCGAGGGCCGCCGAGGAGGTGCCGTACAGGAAGCCGGTCTCGGCCAGCGTCCACCCGGCCAGTTGCCGGGTGTGGGCGAACATCAGCAGCAGCACCGCGAAGTCCAGGAAGGTGACCAGGGTGTTGGCGGCCAGGCTGAGCGCGAACGAGGCCCGGTAGGCCATGGTGGAGCGGATCCACATCCCGGCGATCAGCCACCACGAGCGCACCGCCCAGCCCGCCCGGGCCGCCGGGCCGTCCGGTTCAGCCACCCTGCACCACCACCCGGCGCACGGCGAGCGCCTGCCCGGCCCGGCCGAGGGCCAGCAGGGCGGCGGCCCAGCCGAGTTGGAACCCGTACAGGGCGAGCAGGCCGGTGCCGGTGCGCCGGCGCAGCAGCACGTCGGCGGGCAGTTGCACCATCGCCGAGAACGGCAGCGCCCGGGCCAGTTCGCCGAGCAGGCCGGGGAAGAGCGCGAGCGGCAGCAGCATGCCGGAGAAGAACATCGACACCACGGTCATCACGGCCCGCACCCCTTCGGACTCGTGCAGCCAGAAGCCGGTCAGCGAGGCCAGGAAGCGCAGCCCGAAGCTGACCACCACGGCCAGCGCCACCGCGAGCAGGAACTCGGCCCACACCAGCGGGCTGCCGGGCAGCGCCAGGTCGAACAGCGCCGCGCCGACCAGGACCGGCAGCGCGCCCCGGGTGACCAGTTGGAACGCGGCCCGCCCCAGGTCGGTGGCCAGCCACCAGCCCTGGAAGTCGACCGGCCGGTACAGGTCGACCGCGATGTCCCCGCTGCGGAAGCGCGCCTGCAGGTCGTCCTGGAAGCCGCCGCCCCACACCGCGACGGTGGCCAGCAGCGCCTGGCTGATCCAGGTGTACGTCACCGCCTGGGCGGCGTCGTACCCGCCCAGGCCGGGCCGGGCCCGCCACAGCGCGAGCATGGTGGACGCCAGGATGACGCCGAAGACGCTGTTGGTGACCGTCCCGGCGACGGTGGCCGCCCGGTACGTCGAGTACCGCCGGAACGCGCCGCGGGCCACCGACAGGTAGACGCCGCCCACCACCGTGTCCCCCCGTCGACAGGGCTCCGCACCGGAGCGACCCATCAGGCTAGGCCCGCCGCCCCGCGCCCCGCACCCCTATTTCCGGCTGACCTGCCGCCGGGGCCGCGCCGCTAGAGGTACAGCCCGGTCGAGCCCTCCAGGTCGCCGAACCGCCCGGCCGCGACCGCGTGCAGGTCGCGTTCGCGCAGCAGCACGTAGGTGGCGCCGCGCACCTCGACCTCCAGCTTGTCCTCCGGGTCGTACAGCACCCGGTCCCCGGGTTCGACGGACCGGACGCTCTGGCCGACGGCCACCGCCTCGGCCCACGCGCAGCGCCGGGACAGCTCGGCGGTGGCCGGGATCAGGATGCCGCCGGTGGAGCGGCGCTCGCCCTCGCCGGTCTCGGTCCGCACCAGCACCCGGTCGTGCAGCATCCGGATCGGCAGCTTCTCCCCGAGCCGGTCGTGCCGCCCGTGCGGGGCGTCCTCACCGGGCGCGGCCGTGTTCTGGGTGTCGTTCTCACTCACGCCCCGACCGTACCGGACCGCGGAAACGGCGGGGCCCCGGGCACCTGCCCGGGGCTGCTCGAGGGCCCCGCTCGCGGCGACGTACGCCTGCCCGGCCTTCTGCTCGACCGAGGCGCGGACCTTGGCCTTGGCCTGGGCGGCGACGGTGGCCGGGTGGACGCGCATGGCGAGCTCGTCGAGGGTCACGGCGAGCCGGTCCCTGGTCCCGGCGATGTCCGCCTCGATCTGGGCCGTCGTACGCGGTGCCGACGTGTCCTTGCCGCTCGCTGCCACTGGGGCCACCCCATCTCTGTTACCGCTAGGTACTTCTTCTCCACCGACAGTCTGTCAGCTCGCTGCCGCGCACGCGCAGCGCCACCCACCAACGGGAGTAGGTTGGCGGGCAGTACCGACCCCGTCCAGCTCCAGAGGAGATCCAAGCACCGTGAGCGAGCGCCTGCAGGCGGGCGACACCGCCCCCGCCTTCACCCTGCCCGACGCCGACGGCGAGGAGGTGTCGCTGGCCGACCACCTGGGCCGCAAGGTGATCGTCTACTTCTACCCGAAGGCACTCACCCCGGGCTGCACCAAGCAGGCCTGCGACTTCACCGACAACCTGGAGGTGTTCGCGGGCGCCGGCTACGACGTGATCGGCATCTCGCCGGACGCGCCGGAGCGGCTCGGCAAGTTCCGCGAGACCGAGCAGCTGAAGGTGACCCTGCTCTCCGACCCGGAGCACCGGGTGCTGGAGGCGTACGGCGCCTACGGCGAGAAGGTGAACTACGGCCGCACCTACCAGGGCGTGATCCGCTCGACGGTCGTGGTCGACGAGCAGGGCAAGGTGGAGCGGGCGCTGTACAACGTCCGGGCCACCGGCCACGTCGCCAAGCTGCTGAAGGACCTGAAGGTCGGCGAGTAGCCCGCGCGCGAACGCGGGCAGCGGTGGCGGCCGACCCCCCGACCGGGTCGACCGCCACCGCCGTTCATGGGCTCGGGATCAGGCTCAGCAGGCCCCGAGGTCCGTCCAGACGCCCCAGGCGCCGCTCAGCGAGGGGTCCTCGCCCGCGGTCCACCACTTGTTCTGGTAGTAGTGGCCCTTCCACGACACCTTGGTGACGGTGGCGTAGGTGGTGCCCGCGCTCCAGCTCGGCGCGCCCGAGCAGGTCCCGGCGGTGACCGACGCGGAGGCGCTGGCCGACGGCGAGGCGGACTGCGAGGCGGAGGCCGACGGGGACGCCGACTGCGAGGCGGAGGCGCTGGCCGAGGCCGACGGCGACGCGGACTGCGAGGCCGAGGCGGAGGCGCTGGCCGACGCGGACGGCGAGGCGGTGCCCGCGGTGGCGCCGCGGGTGAAGTCGCCGTTGATGCCGTACAGCGTGCCGCCGACGTTCACGGTCCAGTTGGACGGGGTGGAGACCGGCAGGTAGTAGACGAAGGCGACGTCCACCGAGGCGCCGGGCGCCAGGGTCTGCCAGGTCGGCAGCTTCAGCGAGACCCGGTTGTAGGTGCCCTTGAGGCCGCCGACGTTGCTGCCGGTGTGGTCGGCCCGGATCACCTTGGAGCCGAAGCCGGACTGGTCGGCGGCGTTGCTGGGCGCGGAGACCGAGTAGTCGAACTGGAACTCGGTGCCGCCCGGCAGGGTGGTGGTCGAGTTGTTGACGATGTGGATCTTCGGGTTGATCGGGTAGTTGTTGTCGCCCAGCGCGAAGTCGGTGAAGGACACGTCGATCGGCAGGGTCTGCTGCGGCAGCGCGATGGTGGAGCGGGTCGCGCCGTACGCCGAGGCCGACTTGAACTTGTCGTACAGCAGCGAGGTCATGGTGTTGCCCTGGACGTACTCGCCCTTGCCGCCGTTGGCGGTGGCGTCCCACTTGTAGTCGCCGGCCAGTTCCCAGATCATCGCGCCGCCGACGCCCTGGTTGACCAGGTAGTCGGCCTTGGCCGCGATCGACTGGTCGTCCTCGGTGGAGAGGAAGACCTTCTTGTCGGCGTTCCACAGCCACGGCGCGACCAGGGTCGAGTCGTAGTTGCGGGTGTAGGTGCCCTTGAGCGCGGTGTCGCTCACGCCGTACTTGGACAGGTAGTCCGGCAGGACGCCCGCTTCCAGGTTCTTGGCGTGCCACATCGGGTTGGAGCCGGCGGGCGACTCCTTGCCGTTGGTGTCCAGGTCGTGCCAGAGGTTGTCGATGCCGACGGCGCCGTCACCACAGGTGGTCAGGCCGGAGCCGGCCGGGCAGGTGGTGGTGGAGGCGGTGCCCCACAGGCCGTTGGTGCCGCCCTGCACGTTCTGGAAGCCGCGGGTGTAGTACGGCACGCCGAGGTTGATCCGGCCGGCCGGCATCGCGCCGCGGAAGTAGTGCACGGCCCAGTCGCCGTTCAGGTAGCCGATGCCGCCGTACTGCGAGGTGCCGTACACGTTGGCGGCGGCCAGCTCGGCGTCCTTGCCGTCGTCGAACAGCGCCGCGTTCGGGCCGACGTACTTGTTCCAGGCGCCGTGCAGGTCGTACGACATGATGTTGACGTAGTCCAGGTACTGGGTGACCTGGAAGGTCTCCATGCCGCGCAGCAGGTAGCCCGAGGACGGGGCGGCGACCGACAGCAGGTAGTACTTGCCGTCGGCGGCGGAGGCCCGGTCGAGCTTCTCCCGCATGGTCTTCATCAGCGCGGCGTAGCCCTTCATCAGGGAGGCGCGCTTGGCGTTGGAGATGGTGTAGTCGAGCGGGTTGCCCGCGTCCTTCATCGAGGTCGGGTACTCGTAGTCGAGGTCGACGCCGTTGAAGCCGTACTTCTTGATGAAGGCGACGGCCGAGTCCGCGAAGGTGTTGATGCCGGCCTGGTTGACCGACCCGTCCGCGTTGACGGTCATCGAGTAGAAGCCGCCCGAGTTGACCCGGCTGCCCGAGTCGTCGAAGTAGCCGCCGGTCTCGGCCCAACCGCCCACCGAGACCATGGTCTTGACGTTCGGGTACTGCTTCTTGAACTTGCTGAGCAGGTTGAAGTGGCCCTTGTACGAGTACGCCGGGTCCATCTCCGCGCCCGCCACGCCGGGGAAGGTCATCCCGGTCGAGGCGTTGTTCGGGCCGTCCGCGCCGACCGACAGCGTGTTGTCGGAAGCCACGTGCGCGAACGCGTAGTTGAGGTGGGTGACCTTGTCCCAGGGGATGTTGTTCACCAGGTAGGCGGGCGTGCCGTCCTTGCCGGTGCGCCAGCTGGTGAAGTAGCCGATGACGCGGCGCTGGTGGTCGGCGCCCATCTGCTCGCGGCCGCTGGTGTCGTAGACGTTGCAGTAGGGGACGTCGACGCCGGGCGTGGTGTACATGCCGTCGGGGCGGCACGCCTGGTTGTCGACGGCGGCCGCGGACGGAGCCACGCCGAGCGTGCTCATCAGCAGGCCCGCCAGACCCGCGGCCGCGGTGGCGGCGAACGCCACCTTGCGGCCCTTGAGGTGGCGGCCGGCAGCGGTGGGACGCTGCTCCGCCCTGTTTCGGATCAACACTCGGTCCTCCTGGAGAGAGTGTCGTGCGCACGGCCGTGGGAAGCCGGGCACATGTGGGGGAAGTTCCGCCGAACTTAAAAGGTCTGGACCATCCACGTCAACAGGTCTGTACCAACTTGCTGAAGAGGGCCGAACCGTCCGCACTCGGACGATCCGGCCCTCCCTAGGGGAAGTTGACGCTACTTCATGCTTCCGGTCATCGCGTTGACGAGGGTTCCGGACGGGTCGTCCGCCTCCAGCGAGTAGGCGAAGATGCCGCCGAGGCCCTTGGAGGTGGCGTACGAGCCGCGCGCCGCGATCGCCTGCGGGGTGTCACCGGTCCACAGGCTGGTGCCGTCGTAGATCCACGAGCTCTGCGTGGTCGGGTCCCAGTGCACCGAGGAACCGGTGGTCTTGCCGGCCGCCACCAGCTCCTTCCAGAACGCCACGCCGGCGGTCTGGCTGGTGCCCTGCGCCGCCGCCGGGCCGGTCGCGCTCTGGTACAGGCCGTAGTTCGAGCCGGCCGGCACCCCGGTCCACCCGCGCATGTAGAACGGCACGCCCAGCACCAGCTTCTTCGCCGGGAAGCCGCCCTTGATCCCGTACGCCGGGGCGCCGTTCAGGTAGGCGTTGACCGCGTTGTCCACGGTGTACTTCTGGGTGCCCGGGGCGACGACGTTGCTCGGGTCGTTCGGGCTGTCGTACAGCGGGTCCTGCAGGTTGGTCGGACCGGTCGCGTCCCAGGCGCCGTGCATGTCGTAGGACATCACGTTGCCGTAGTCCAGGTACTTGCCGATCTGGTCGGTCTGCAGCAGCGCGATCTTGTCCTGGCCGGACGGCAGGGCCGCGGTGAGCAGGTACTTCTTGCCGACGGTCTGCCCGTACGCGTCCAACTGGTTGCGGAACTCGGCCAGCAGCGCGGTGTAGTTGGCGGTGTCGGCGGCCGCGTAGTGGTTGCCGGTGTGGCCGCCCGCGGAGGCCGGGTACTCCCAGTCGATGTCGATGCCGTCGAAGATGCCCATCGCCGCGGCGGCGCCGCCGGTCGCGTCGCCCTGGATCGAGGGCAGGTTGCCCTTGATGAACATGTCGATGCAGGAGGAGACCAGCTTCTTGCGCGAGGCGTCGGTGGCCGCCGCGTCCGAGAAGTACTTGGAGTACGTCCAGCCGCCCAGCGACATGGTGATCTTCAGGTTCGGGTACTTCGCCTTGAGCTCGCGCAGCTGGTTGAAGTTGCCCTTCAGCGGCTGGGTCCAGGCGTCGGTGGTGCCGTCCACCGCGATGTCCGCGGTGTAGCCCTTCTGGTAGTCCGCGAACGCGTCGCCCGCGCCGTCGCCGGCGTTCGGGTTGTTGTCGTTGGTGTCCGCGGCCTTGATCGTCTCGAAGCAGCTCAGCGTCGACGGGTCGATGTTGGCGAACGCGTAGGTCATCGTGTTCAGCCCGCCCGCAGCGCCGGTCGCGGCCATCGTCGACGGGTAGTACTTGTTCCCGTAGATGCCCCACTGCGCGAAGTACGCCGACTTCAGCGCGCCGGTCGGGGCCGCCCCGGTGGTCACGGTCACCGGCGCGGTGAACCCGCTGCTGTGCCCGTCCTTGTCGTAGCCCTGCACGGTGAAGGAGTACGCGGTGTTCGGCAGCAGCGAGGAGATGGTCACCGCGGTGCCCATCGAGGTCGCGGTCTGGGTCGTGGTCCCGCCGGTGAAGATCCGGTAGACCGCGCTGTTGCCGTTCTGCGCGTTGTCGGTCGAGGCGTTCCACTTCAGCGTCACCGCGGTGCCCGCCACGCTCGCGCTCAGCCCGGTCGGCGTGGTCACCACCCCGTCCCCGCCCGGCGTCCCGGTCTGCGAGGCACTGGCCGACGGCGAGGCGCTCTGCGAGGGCGAGGCGGAGGCCGAGGCGGAGGCGGACGAGGACGGGCTCGCCGAAGCGCTGGCACTGGCACTGGCGCTCGGGCTCGAACTCCCGCTCGCCGACGGGCTGCTGGAGCCCGACCCGCCGGGGCCGGTGAGGACCAGGTCGTCCGCGTAGTAGGTGCCCTGGCCGTACCAGCCGTGGGTGTAGACCGTCACCGAGGTGGTCGAGGCGCCGGTGGTGAAAGTGGTGCTGCGGTTGGCCCAGTCGGCGCTGGAACCCCAGGAGTTGGTGTCGGTGGTGCCCGTCCCGGTGACGCCCAGGTAGGTGTAGTTGCCCTTCAGCCAGCCGCTCAGGCTGTACGTGGTGTTCGGGCTGACCGCGACGGTCTGCGAGCACTGGGCGCTGTCCGAGGCGGAGGCCGCCGCCTGCAGCGCCTTGGTGCCGGAGTGCGGGGCGGTGGAGGTGATCGAGCCGAGGCCGGCCGAGCAGTTCCAGCCGGTCAGCGTGCCGCTCTCGAAGTCGCCGTTGGCCAGCAGGTTGACGGTGGCGGCCGAGGAGGCGCCGCCCATCGCGGTGACCAGTCCGGCGGCGCCGGCCACCAGTGCGGTCGCGGTCGCCAGCGCGGTGCCGGCCTTCAGCGGACGCCGCCCGGGGCGGGCGGCGGAGCGCGCGGCTGTGGCGCGTTCGGGCATGGGTCGCTCCAATGCTCGCGCCCGGCAGGGGGACCGGACGCCGTGGGGGAGGAAGACGTGCCTGGGCCCGGTCGTTGCGCACCGCCCGGGACCCGGTTTTCCGCGGATCGGCGCGAACGTACGTGGTCTGGACCACAAGGGTCAATAGGTCTGTACCAATTTTTGAACAAGTGGGAACACCCCGAACCGCCGCCGGAAAGGGTGGTGCACGCCCCCGCAACGGGCCAGTAGCATGGCGGACATCACGTATCGGCGGTCTTGGCGGAATTGGCAGACGCCCGGGTTTTAGGTGCCCGTGAGAGAAATCTCGTGAGGGTTCGAGTCCCTCAGGCCGCACCGGCGCATCCACGCGCGAACGAGGCCCGCCCCGGCTCCCCCGGGGCGGGCCTCTCCGCGTGTTTCGTCGCCTAGCCCAGCAGTTCGGCGACCACCGGCGCCAGCGAGCGGAACGCCTGCCCGCGGTGGCTGATCGCGTTCTTCTCCTCGGCGCTCAGCTCGGCGCAGGTCCGGCTCTCGCCGAGCGGCTGCAGGATCGGGTCGTAGCCGAAGCCGCCCGTCCCGGCCGGCTCGGTGCGCAGGGTGCCGTGCAGCCGGCCCTCGACCACCCGCTCGGTGCCGTCCGGCAGCGCGAGCGCGGCGGCGCAGGCGAACGAGGCGGCCCGGTGCTCCGCGGCGATGTCGCCGAGCTGGGCCAGCAGCAGGTCCAGGTTGGCCCTGTCGTCGCCGTGCCGCCCGGCCCACCGCGCGGAGAAGATCCCGGGCGCCCCGCCCAGCACGTCCACGCACAGCCCCGAGTCGTCGGCCACCGCCGGCAGCCCGGTCGCCTGCGCCAGCGCGTGCGCCTTGAGCAGCGCGTTCTCGGCGAAGGTCACCCCGGTCTCCGGCACGTCCGGCACCTCGGGGAAGGCGTCCGCCCCGACCAGCTCGACCTCCAGTCCGGCCGCGCCGAGGATGTCGCGCAGCTCGGCGACCTTGTGCTGGTTGCGGGTGGCGAGAACGAGTCGCTTGGTCATGCCCCCAGCCTAGTGAACCGTCCCGGTCAGCCGGTGCACACCTTGCTGACCCGGCCCGCCGCGTCGCCGAGCGGCCCGAGGTCGGGCACCTGGTTGCTGTCGACGGCCTGCTGCGCCTTGTCGATCTGGGTCTGCAGGTCGCCGATCGCCTTGCCGAGGTCGGCGTCGCTGGAGTTGCGCCCGATCTTGTCCATGTCGCCCTTGAGCTTCTGCAGCGCCTTCCCGGCGGCGACCGGGTCCTGCTCGGCGCTGTCGTACGCGGAGCCGAGCTGGGCCACGTCCGAGGTGATCTGCACCGCGGTGTTGGCGCAGCTGACCGCCTTCTCCGCGGCGGAGCAGCTGACCGCGCTCAACGGGAGGACCAGCGCCAGCGCGGCGACGGCGAAGGCGGTGGTGCGGTTGATGGTCAGCGACTGCTGCATCGGCGAGTCCTCCAGGAGGGTGTGCGGGCTCACCCCGAACGTTAAGGCCGGGCCCGCGTGCCTGTACAGCACTCCGGGGCCCGCCCACCCTTCCTGACGACGGTTCAGCCGGTCGCGGTTCCTACAGCTCCAGGGCCTTGCGCTGGATCTCGTCCAGTTCGGCGCAGCCCAGGCTGCCGAGGTCGAGCAGCTGGTCGAGCAGCCCGCGGTCGAACGGGGCGCCCTCGGCGGTGCCCTGGACCTCGACGAAGCGGCCGTCGGAGGTGCAGACGACGTTCATGTCGGTCTCGGCCCGGACGTCCTCCTCGTACTGGAGGTCGAGCATCGGGACGCCGTCGATGATGCCGACGCTGACCGCGCTGACGCCGCCGGTGATCGGCTGGCCCTTGGCGCGCAGCAGCTTCTTCCCGCGCGCCCAGGCGACCGCGTCGACCAGGGCGACGTACGCGCCGGTGATCGCGGCGGTGCGGGTGCCGCCGTCGGCCTGCAGGACGTCGCAGTCGAGCACGATGGTGTTCTCGGCGAGCGCCCGGTGGTCGACCACGGCGCGCAGCGAGCGGCCGATCAGCCGGCTGATCTCGTGGGTGCGGCCGCCGATCTTGCCGCGGACGGACTCGCGGTCGCCGCGGGTGTTGGTGGCCCGGGGCAGCATGGCGTACTCGGCGGTGACCCAGCCCTCGCCGCTGCCCTTGCGCCAGCGCGGGACGCCCTCGGTGACGCTGGCGGTGCACAGCACCTTGGTGTCGCCGTAGGAGACCAGGACGGAGCCTTCGGCGTGCTTGCTCCAGTTCCGTTCGATGGTGACGGGGCGGAGCTGGTCGGGGGTGCGGCCGTCGATGCGAGACATGGGCACGAGCGTATCGGGTCGCGGGCGGGGCCCCGGCGGGGGCGCACGCGCGACGGCCCGCCGGCCGGTGGTCTCCGGCGGGCGGGCCGTCGCGGGTGGAGCGGGCCTGCGGGGAGGCTCAGCTCACATCATGTCCTCGATCTCGGCGGCGATCGGGTCGGCGTCGGTGCCGATGACGACCTGGATGGCCGTGCCCATCTTCACCACACCGTGGGCGCCGGCCGCCTTGAGCGCCGCCTCGTCGACCTTGGAGGCGTCGTGGACCTCGGTGCGCAGCCGGGTGATGCAGCCCTCGACCTCGTCGATGTTCTCGATTCCGCCGAGACCGGCGACGATCTTCTCAGCCTTGCTGGCCATGGTCTTTCTCCCTCTGTCTCGGCGCTTCGGCGGTCGGTCGCCGGGTGCCGTACTGCGTGTGCGGTGGTGCCGGCCGGAGGTGACCCGGGATCAGTTTGCCGCGCCTTCCGACGGCGCAACCAGCATCACCCGATTCCGGACGGTATGCCACGTTAGTCCACTTTCGGGCTACCTCAGCGCGCGGCCGCCTCTGGGCCCGCCGGAGGATGGCGATCATCGGGCTCTCGAACCCGCGGACCGCCACTGCCCCGAAAGTGGTCTACACCAATTCTAGGTGCACTCGGGACAACGCAGGACGGTCCGCCGGTGTTCCTGGCCCCGCGCACGGATGGATCCCCAGAGGGGAACGGGAACGGCAGCGGAGGGCCGACGATGAGTTCAACAGGCGCCACGGCGAACCAGTCCACCTGGTGGCACACCTTCTACGGCGGCCTGCAGAAGATGGGCCGCAGCCTCCAGCTGCCGGTCGCCGTCCTGCCCGCCGCCGGCATCCTGAACCGTCTCGGCCAGCCGGACATCTTCGGCAAGGACGGCCTCGGCTGGGACAACGTGGCCACCGCCATCGGCGCGGCCGGCGGCGCCCTGCTCAACTCCGCGCTGGGCCTGCCGCTGCTGTTCTGCATCGGCGTCGCCATCGGCATGGCCAAGAAGGCCGACGGCTCGACCGCGCTCGCCGCGGTGGCCGGCTTCCTGGTCTACTACGCCGTCCTGCAGGCGTTCCCCGAGGACTGCCCGGCCCCCACCGTGCTCAAGGGCAACCAGTGCATCGACTTCGCCGGCGGCAAGGCGGCGAGCACCGTCTACCAGAACCCCGGCGTGCTGGGCGGCATCCTGATGGGCCTGTTCTCGGCCTGGCTCTGGGTGCGCTACCACCGGGTCAGGCTGGTCGACTGGCTGGGCTTCTTCAACGGCCGCCGCCTGGTCCCGATGATCACCGCCCTGGTCGGCCTGCTGTTCGGCTCGCTGATGGCCTGGGTCTGGAAGCCGATCGGCACCGGCATGAACGACTTCTCCCAGTGGCTGGCCGACCTGGGGGCCGGCGGCTCCGGCATCTTCGGCGTCGCCAACCGCGCCCTGCTGCTGATCGGCATGCACCAGCTGCTGAACACCTTCCTCTGGTTCCAGTTCGGCTCCTTCACCAAGCCGGACGGCATGGTCGTCAACGGCGACATCAACCGCTTCCTGGCGGGCGACCCGACGGCGGGCCAGTTCACCTCCGGCTTCTTCCCGATCATGATGTTCGCGCTGCCCGCCGCGGCGATGGCCATCGCGGCCTCCGCCAAGCCGCACCGGCGCAAGGAGATCTACGGCCTGATGACCTCGGTCGCACTGACCTCGTTCGTCACCGGCGTCACCGAACCCATCGAGTACTCCTTCGCCTACGTGGCCCCGCTGCTGTACGCCGTCCACGCCCTGCTCACCGGCGCCTCGATGGCGATCACCTGGGGGTTCGGCGTCCACGACGGATTCAGCTTCTCCGCGGGCCTGCTCGACTACGTCATCAACTGGAGCCTGGCCACCAAACCGTGGCTGATCATCCCGATCGGCCTGTGCTTCGCGGTGGTCTACTACTTCCTCTTCAGGTTCATCATCACCAAGTTCAACCTGAAGACGCCCGGCCGCGAGGACGACGACGAGGTCGAGGACGTGACCAAGGCCTGACCCCGGGTCAGCGCCGCGCGCGCCCCCGGACGGGAGGTGGACTCCCGTCCGGGGGCGCCGTGCTGCCCGGCGGCGATCCGGCAAGGTTTCGATTCAGCGGCGCTTGTCCCCGGCGAACCTTAAGAGGGTTCCGGTCCCTGTTCGGCGCGTGCTAGAAAGCTGAACGAGACCTTAAGTGGTCTAGACCAGGATCGCGCTGCCGTGAGGACCACCGCTATGAGTACGACCGCGCAGAACCCCCGGCCCGCGGCGGCCTCCGGCGGCCGGGAGCTGCGCTCCCGGGTCTTCGCGGCGCTCCAGAAGATCGGCCGCAGCCTGCAGCTGCCGATCGCCGTCCTGCCCGCCGCCGGCATCCTGCTGCGGCTCGGCCGGGAGGACGTCTTCGGCGACCAGGGCCTGGGCTGGACCAGGGTCGCCAAGGTCTTCTCCGCCTCCGGCCACGCCGTCTTCGACTGGATGCCGCTGCTGTTCTGCGTGGGCATCGCCATCGGCTACGCCAAGAAGTCCGACGGCTCCACCGCGCTCGCCGCCCTGGTCGGCTTCCTGACGTACCACCAGGTGCTCACCGCCTTCCCCAAGACCGACTACCAGGTGCTGCCCGGCCGGGACGTCGAGGCCACCTACCAGGACCCGGGCGTGCTCGGCGGCGTGGTGGTCGGGCTGCTCTCCGCGGTCCTCTGGCAGCGGCTGCACCGCACCCGGCTGGTCGACTGGCTGGGCTTCTTCAACGGGCGCCGGCTGGTCCCGATCGTGATGGCCTTCGTCGGCACCGCGCTCGGCGTCTTCTTCGGCCTGTGCTGGGGCCCGATCGGCCAGGTCGTCGACCACTTCAGCACCTGGGCGATCAGCCTCGGCGCGCTCGGCTCGGGCGTCTTCGGCCTGATCAACCGGGCCCTGCTGCCGTTCGGCCTGCACCAGTTCGCCAACACCTTCTTCTGGCAGCAGGCCGGCTCCTACCCCGTCGGCACCCAGGAGTTCCACGGCGACCAGACCCGCTTCTTCCAGCACGACCCCACCGCCGGCCAGTTCATGTCCGGCTTCTTCCCGATCATGATGTTCGGCCTGCCCGCGGCCGCCCTCGCCATCGCCCACTGCGCCCGCCCCGAACGCCGCCGGGCCGTGCTCGGCCTGATGTTCTCGCTCGCCCTGACCTCCTTCGCCACCGGCATCACCGAGCCGATCGAGTTCTCCTTCCTGTTCGTCGCCCCCGTCCTGTACGTCCTGCACGCCGTGCTCACCGGCCTGTCCATGGCCGTCACCTGGGCGCTGGGCGTGCACCACGGCTTCACCTTCTCCGCGGGCGCCATCGACTACGTGCTGAACTGGAACCTGGCCGCGAAACCCTGGCTGGTCGTCCCGATCGGGCTGTGCTTCGCGGCGGTCTACTACACGGTCTTCCGGTTCGTCATCCTGCGCTTCGACCTCAAGACGCCCGGCCGTGAGGACGACGACGGCTTCGAGGACGGGTAGCCCCTCAGATCCACCCCAGCCGGGCCGCGTGCACGCCCGCCTGGAAGCGCGACTGCGCGCCCAGCGCCGTCGTCAGGTCGGCGACCAGGCGGCGCACCGTGCGGTCGGAGACCTCCAGCTTGCGGCCGATCGCCTGGTCGGTGAGGCCGGCCGCGAGCAGCCGCAGCACCTCGCGGTGGCGGTCGTCGGGGGTGGTGCGGCCGAGCAGCTCCGGCGGGATCCAGCTGGCCGCCCAGAAGTGCTCGAACAGCTCGCGGACCACGCCGACCACCGCCGGGTCCCGGACCACCACCGCCGCGCTGCCCGGCGGCTCCCCCGGCGCGGGCAGCACGGCCAGGTGCGCGTCGACCACGATCAGCCACAGCGGCAGGGTGTGCGCGACCCGGATCAGCGCGCCCGCCCCGGTCAGCGCCTGGACGTGGGCCAGCACCGCGCCCTGGTGCAGCGCGGCGGCCGGGTAGATGGTGCGCAGGGTGACCCGGTGGGCCAGCGCGATCCGCTCGCGGGCGAGCTTCTCGGCCAGGCCGCTCTCGGACTGGTCCTGGCCCGGCCGCAGCGACAGCGCCTCGGTGCGGGCGGCCCGGGCGGCGTCCTCCAGCAGCGCGGCCACCCGGTCGGCGCCGCGGACCAGTTCGTGGGCGGTGCCGCCGCTCTGCAGCGGCAGGTAGCGGGTGTGCAGGTGCTCGACCCGCTCGCGGGTGCGGCGGGCCTCGCCGAGCAGCGCGGTGAAGCGGCGGTCGGAGTCGGCGAGCAGCTGGCGCACCGCGGTGTCGATCGAGACGGCCGCCACCCCGCTGGTGGTCGCCGACGTCCGCTGGAGCAGCCCGAGGCCGCGCAGCTCACCCAGCGCCCGCTCGAACTCCCGTTCCTCGCAGCCGAGTTCGTCACGCAGGGAGTCCAGCGGCAGGCCGGGGTCGGCGAGCAGGCGGGCGTACAGGGCGGTGCTGGTCTCCACCCTCCGGGAGCCTAGGCCCGCGGCCGGGGAGCGGAGCGCGGTTTTCAGCATGCGAGACGCCCGGCGTCCGAGACGGGGGACGGCGTCCGGCATCCGGGACGGGGGATCCGGTGGCGGCCATGGCCTGATCCGGCGCGGCCGGGGGCCTTCGCCGGGCGGGCCCGGGTCCCCAGGATGGCGGCATGGCGATTCCCGAGTCTTCCGTGATCTGGTTCGACGGCGCGCTGGTGCCCTGGCAGGAGGCCCGCGTCCACGTCCTCACCCACGCCCTGCACTACGGCACCGGGGTGCTGGAGGGCACCCGGGTGTTCGAGACGGCCGACGGGCCCGCGGTGTTCCGGCTGGACGAGCACCTGGCCCGGCTGGAGCGCAGCGCCCGCATGCTGCGCATCGAACTCCCCTACAGCCGAAAGGAGTTGGCCGAGGCGACGGTGGCGCTGGTGGCGGCCAACGGCCACCGCTCCTGCTACCTGCGGCACCTGGCCTTCCTGGGCTACGGCTCGATGGGGCTGGACATGCGCAACTCCCCCACCAGCGTCTCGATCGCCTCCTGGGAGTGGCCGGCCTACCTGGCGGCGGGGCGCGGGCTGCGGCTGATGACCAGCAGTTGGCGGCGCACCGACCCCAACACCGTCCCCCCGGCGGCGAAGGCCACCGGCCCCTACCTGAACTCGGCGCTGGCCCGGCGGGAGGCCACCGACGCGGGCTTCGACGAGGCCCTGCTGCTGGCCCCGGACGGCACGGTCAGCGAGTGCAGTTCGGAGAACGTGTTCGCGGTCCGCGACGGCGTGCTGCGCACCACCCCGGCCAGCGCCGGCGCCCTGGAGGGCATCACCCAGGACACCCTGCTGACCCTGGCCCGGGAGCTGGGCGCCGAGGTCCGGATCGAGCCCCTGCTGCGCTCCGACCTGTACGCGGCCGACGAGGTCTTCCTGTCCGGCACGGCCGCCGGCGTCGTCCCGGTCGCCTCCCTGGACAACCGTGAACTGCCTTCAGCGGAAGGTGAGTTGACCAAGCGCCTGGCCGAGGCGTATCGGGCCGCGGTGAGCGGCGCCGACCCCCGCCACCGGCACTGGCTGACGCCGGTTCACAGCTCGTAGACGGCTCCGGCGCGGGCGAGTTCGACCGGGCCGGGGAAGGCGGCGGCGGCGTCGCGGCGGTTGCGTTCGGCGTCGGTCCACGGGGGGATGTGGGTGAGCACCAGGCGGGCGGCGCCGGCTTCGGCGGCGTGCTCGCCGGCCTGGGTGCCGTTGAGGTGGATGGAGTCGAAGGTCTCCTTGCCGTCCGTGTAGGCCGCCTCGCACAGGAACAGGTCGGTGCCGCGGGCGAGTTCGACCAGGTCGGGGCAGACGCCGGTGTCGCCGGAGTAGACCAGGCTGCGGCCGCCGGCCTCGATCCGGAAGCCGTACGCCTCGCAGTCCAGGTGGTTGACCCGGGCGGCGGTGACGGTGAACGGGCCGAGTTCCAGGCGGGCGCCGTCGGTGAGGTCGCGGAAGTCGAAGACCTCGGTCATGCCGGGCTTCTCCGGCATGTCGTAGGCGCGGGCGAGCCGTTCGGCGGTGCCGGCCGGGCCGTGCACGGGCAGCGGGTCGGGGCAGCCCTCGACCCGGTAGTTGCGGGCCACCCAGTAGGCGCACAGGTCGACGCAGTGGTCGGCGTGCAGGTGGCTGAGCAGCACGGCGTCCACCTCGTACAGATCGGCGTACTTCTGCAGCGCGCCGAGCGCGCCGTTGCCGAGGTCGACGACGAGGCGGTAGCCGTCGTGCTCCACCAGGTAGCTGGAGCACGGGGAGTCCACGGACGGGAAGCTCCCCGAGCACCCCACCACGGTCAGTTTCATGCCGAGCCCTTCCCGCCCCGTCGGGCCATCGTCCGCGGCCGTCCGCGCCGCCGGTGGGGCGGGGCGGGGTTCTTCGTCTCCGTCGGTGCTTCGACTGTCGAGAGTAAGGGCCGGGCGGCACTTTGCCCCCTCTCCCGTGCCGGGCTGTGGGCGGAATCACCAGGACGGGGAAGGGCGGGGAAGGGGCGCCGTCAACGGCGTCCGGGGCGGGCCAGCGCCCAGTCGCGGATGGTCTCCGGGTACCAGCGGGGGTGGCCCGCGGCGTCCAGGTGGTCGGGGTCGGGCAGCAGTCCGTGCCGCTTGTAGTTGCGCACGGTCTCGGCCCGCACGTTGATGTGCCGGGCGATCTCGACGTAGGACCAGAGCTCTCGGCCGGGCATCGCGCCCACCTCCGGGATGACGGCGTACCAGTGGTGCGCCGCCAGCCTGGCGCGGCCCCGGCCGGGGGGCGGGGCGCGACCGGCGCGGTGACCGTTCCGTGACGAAGCGGTCACCCGGGACGGACAAATGCCGCGATGTCACAGCGGATCGATGATCGGACAAGCGGACGGCGCGGCCCCCGGGTCGGGGTGCCGCGCCGTGGTCCGGCCGCCCGGGGCCGTCAGGCCCAGAGCTGGCCCTGCAGTGCCTCGACCGCCGCCTCGGTGGTCTCGGCGGTGTAGATGCCGGTGGACAGGTACTTCCAGCCGCCGTCGGCGACCACGAACACCACGTCCGCCCGCTCGCCGGCCTTGGCGGCCTTGCGGGCCACGCCGATCGCGGCGTGCGCGACCGCGCCGGTGGAGACGCCCGCGAAGATGCCCTCCTGCTGGAGCAGTTCGCGGGTGCGGGTGACGGCGTCGGCCGAGCCGACCGAGAAGCGGGTGGTGAGCACCTCGGCGTCGTACAGCTCGGGGACGAAGCCCTCGTCCAGGTTGCGCAGGCCGTAGACCAGGTCGTCGTAGCGCGGCTCGGCGGCGACGATCTGCACGCCCGGGACCTTCTCGCGCAGGTAGCGGCCGATGCCCATCAGGGTGCCGGTGGTGCCCAGGCCCGCCACGAAGTGGGTGATCGTGGGCAGGTCGGCGAGGATCTCCGGGCCGGTGGTGGCGTAGTGCGCGCCCGCGTTGTCCGGGTTGCCGTACTGGTAGAGCATCACCCAGTCGGGGTGCTCGGCGGCGATCTCCTTGGCGATCCGCACCGCGGTGTTGGAGCCGCCGGCGGCGGGCGAGGGGATGATCTCCGCGCCCCACATCCGGAGCAGCTCGCGGCGCTCCTCGCTGGTGTTCTCCGGCATCACGCAGACCATCCGGTAGCCCTTGAGCTTGGCCGCCATGGCGAGCGAGATACCGGTGTTGCCGCTGGTGGGCTCCAGGACGGTGCAGCCGGGGGTGAGCCGGCCCTCCGCCTCGGCGCGCTCGATCATGCGCAGCGCCGGGCGGTCCTTGATCGAGCCGGTCGGGTTGCGGTCCTCGAGCTTGGCCCAGAGCGTGACCCGGCCGTCCTCGTTCCCGGGGATCCCGGCCGAGAGCCTCGGCAACCGCACCAGGGGCGTGTTGCCGATGGCCTCGATCGGGCTGTCGTAGCGCATTACTTCATACCGCCGGCCACGGCCGGGAGGATGGTGACGCTGTCGCCGTCGGAGAGGGCGGTGGAGATGCCGTCCAGGAAGCGGACGTCCTCGTCGTTCAGGTAGACGTTGACGAAGCGGCGCAGCTCGCCGCCGTCCAGCAGCCGGGCGGCGATGCCGGGGTGCCGGGAGTCGAGGTCGGTGAAGAGCTCCCCGAGGTCGGCGCCGTTGCCGTCGACGGCCTTGGCGCCGTCGGTGTAGGTACGGAGGATGGTCGGGATGCGGACCTCGATGGCCATGGCTGCGCTCCTGTGGAGTGAGTTCGGGTTGCCGGGCCGGGCGGGGCGCGGCAGGGGGAAGGGCCCCGGGGCGCGGGGCGGGTGCTGTCTGGGGCTTGCCGGTCGGTGCCGCCGGTCAGCGCGCGGCGGTGCCGGGACAGATCGCGCTGGCGAGCCGGCACAGGTCGACGTGCAGGCGCGCCACGAGGCGGGTGCCTGGGGCCTGATTGCTCACATCGACGGAACGCATGGGCTCATCGTATAGATTCCCGCCCCCGCTTTGACATGCTTGTCTCGGCATCCGGTCGGGAGCGTTCCGGGGAATGAGAAAACGGGCCGTTCCGCCGCGTGGAGGTACGGCGGGACGGCCCGTCCCCGGGCGGGCGTCGCTCAGCCCTGGTGGGCCTCGACCACCTCGACGTCTTCCTCCGTGATCACGCCGTCCACGATGCGGAACGAGCGGAACTGGTAGGGGTCCTGCTCGCCGGCGCCCTCGGCGGTGGAGACCAGCACGTAGTGGGCGAACGGCTCGGAGGCGTAGCTCACGTCGGTGCGGGAGGGGTACGCCTCGGTGGCGGTGTGCGAGTGGTAGATCACCACCGGCTCCTCGTCGAGGTCGTCCATCTCGCGGTAGAGCTTGAGCAGGTCGCCGGAGTCGAACTCGTAGAAGGTGGGCGAGCGGGCCGCGTTGAGCATCGGGATGAACCGCTCGGGGCGTCCGGTGCCGGCTGGTCCGGCGATCACGCCGCACGCCTCGTCCGGGTGGTCGGCGCGGGCGTGGGCGACGATCCGGTCGCGCAGTTCTCGGGTGATGGTCAGCATGCGGCCAGGATAGCGAGGCGTCAGTTGCCGTCCCCCGCGTGGAGGTGGGCGTCCGGGTCGGCGTGCACGGCGGCCGGGTCGCGGCGGCGCAGCACCGCGTAGCCGACGGCCAGGCACAGCGCCCAGCCGGGGAAGACGTACAGCGAGATCCGGGCGTCGGGGTCGACCGCGATCAGGACGGCGACCAGCAGCAGGAAGGCCAGCGAGAGCCAGCGGCTCCAGTTGCCGCCGGGGGCGCGAAAGGTCGGGGCGGGCAGCCGGCCGGCCTTCCAGGCCGCGCGGTAGCGGATCTGGCTGGCCAGGATGACGCCCCAGGTCCACAGGCCGCAGACGGTGGCGACCGAGGTAATGTACTGGAAGGCCCGTTCCGGGACGCAGTAGTTGAGCACCACGCCGGCGCCCATCAGCAGGCAGGAGACGGTGATCGCGGCGGCGGGGGTGCGGCGGGCGTTGAGCCGGGTGAGCCGCCCGGGGGCCTGCCGGCGCAGGGCCAGGTCGCGCAGCATCCGGCCGGTGGAGTACATCCCGGAGTTGCAGGAGGAGAGCGCGGCGGTGAGCACCACGAAGTTGATGATGCCGGCCGCCGCCGGGATGCCGATCTTGCCGAACGCGGCGACGAACGGGCTGACGCCGGGCTGGAACTCGGTCCACGGCACCAGCGACAGGATGATCACCAGCGCGCCGATGTAGAACAGCGCGATCCGCAGCGGCAGGGTGTTGATGGCCCGCGGCAGGGTCTTCTCCGGGTTCTCGCTCTCGCCCGCGGTGACGCCGACCAACTCCACGCCCAGGTAGGCGAACATGACGATCTGCAGGGTCATCACGGTGGCGCCGACGCCCTTGGGGAAGAAGCCGCCGTCCTGCCACAGGTGGGTGATCGAGGCGGTGTCGCCGGCGTCCGAGAAGCCGAGGGTGAGCACGCCGATGCCGATCAGGATCATCCCGAGGATGGCGGTGACCTTGACCATCGAGAACCAGAACTCGATCTCGCCGAACAGCTTCACCGAGATCAGGTTGGCGGCGTACAGCACCAGCAGGAAGGCCAGCGCGGTGGTCCACTGCGGGATGCCGGGCGCCCAGAAGCGGACGTAGACGGCGGCGGCGGTGGTCTCGGCCATGCCGGTGACCACCCAGAACAGCCAGTACGTCCAGCCGGTGACGAAGCCCGCGAACGGGCCGAGGAACTCCCGGGCGTACTCGGCGAAGCTGCCGGACACCGGGCGGTAGGTGAGCAGTTCGCCGAGCGCCCGCATGATCACGAAGATCACCACGCCGGCCACCGCGTAGCTCAGCAGCAGGCTGGGCCCGGCCTTGGAGATGGCGGTGCCGGCGCCGAGGAACAGGCCGGTGCCGATCGCGCCGCCGATGGCGATCATCTGGATCTGCCGGCTGCCCAGGCCCCGCTGGTAGCCCTCCTCGTCGGGGACGGCCCCGGCCGCCTCGTCCGCCGTCTGCTGCGTCATCCGCCCGCCTCGCCTCCCGGTCCGCGCCGACCGGCCGGCCGACGGGCCCCGTCTTCCCGGGGAGGCAGCAGTGAACCATGCGAAAGCCCCGGAACGGCTCACATCTGAGCGTTACCTGAGCAATCGGACAATATGAGCGAAACGGGGGCGCCGGAGCGGCGGCGGCGCGACGGGGCGCCGGAGCGGCACCGGCGCGGCGGGGGCGCCGGAGCGGGGCTCCGGGGGCGGCGGTCAGCCCGCCATCGCCTCCAGCAGGCTCTCCTGCATCGCGCCCAGCCACAGGTAGGCGATCACCAGCGGCTTGCGCGGGTCGGAGTCGGGCAGCCGGTACAGGCCCTCGTCGTCCTCCTCGGCGACCTCCAGCCGGGTGCCCAGGGTCAGCCGCAGGTCGTTCAGCGCGCCCAGCCAGTGCGGGAATTCGCCCGCCTCGACCTCGATCACCCCGCCCGCGCCGCCCAGCCCGTCCAGCGCCCGGACCACCGCCAGCGCGTCGTCCCGCTTGCGGGCCCGCAGGTCCAGCTCGGTGTAGCGGCGGAACTCGGCGGCCATCTCGTCCGTCCGCGGGTCCTCGGGGGCGTCCGGGCCGCCGTACGCGTCGGGGAACAGCCGCAGCAGCGCCGGGTCCTCGGGGGCCTCGGTGGGGCCCTCCGCGAACAGCGCGGCCAGCGGGTCGTCGCTGCCGCCGCCGGGCGGCGGCCCGATCAGCTCCAGCATCTGGACTTCCAGCGAGCGCAGGATGGAGGCCTCGAACTCGTCCAGCGCGATCGCCGCGCCACCGCCGTCCGCACTCTCGAACAAACCGGCCATGTGTGTGGAATCAGTCCCTCGTGGATGGTGGGTGACGGTCCGTCAGTCGTGCTGCAGGGTGGCCCACAGGCCGTAGCCGTGCATCGCCTGCACGTCGCGCTCCATCTCCTCGCGGGTGCCGCTGGAGACCACCGCCCGCCCCTTGTGGTGCACGTCCATCATGAGCTGGTGCGCCTTGTCCTTCGGGTAGCCGAAGTAGCTCTGGAAGACGTACTGGACGTAGCTCATCAGGTTGACCGGGTCGTTGTGGACGATGGTCACCCACGGCGTGTCCGGCTCCGTGACCGGAACCCCCTCCACCTCCGGGCGCTCGATCTCCACCGGCGCGACACTCACAGTCCGTCTCTCCTCGTCGACCTCGGATTCCCCCCGACCCATGCTTCCATCCGAGGGACCCAGGAGCGAATCAGGGTGGTCCGACACGGCCGGACCCGGTCCGACACGGTCCGCGGAGAGAAATCGTCACTTTGACGCTAAGTGGTAGTAGCATCATCCCCATGGACGCCATCACCGCGCACCGCAGCTCCGCGCTGCTCACCGACCGCTACGAGCTGACCATGCTGCAGGCCGCGCTGCGCAGCGGGGCCGCCCACCGCCGCTCGGTCTTCGAGGTGTTCACCCGCCGCCTGCCCGACGGCCGCCGCTACGGCGTGCTGGCCGGCACCGGCCGGGTGCTGGACGCCATCGAGGACTTCCGCTTCACCGCCCCGCAACTCGACTGGCTGGCCGACCAGCGGGTGGTGGACGAGGAGACCCTGCGCTTCCTCGCCGACTACCGCTTCACCGGCAGCGTGCACGGCTACCCCGAGGGCGAGGCGTACTTCCCCGGCTCGCCGCTGCTGACCGTCGAGGGCAGCTTCGCCGAGGCGGTGATCCTGGAGACGGTGATCCTGTCGATCCTCAACCACGACTCGGCGATCGCCGCCGCCGCCTCCCGGATGACCGCCGCCGCGGGCGACCGCCCGGTGATCGAGATGGGCGCCCGGCGGGCCCACGAGCAGTCCGCGGTGGCCGCCGCCCGGGCCGCCTACCTGGCCGGTTTCGCCGCCACCTCCGACCTGGAGGCCGGCTTCACCTACGGCATCCCGACCACCGGCACCGCCGCGCACGCCTTCACCCTGCTGCACGACAGCGAGAAGGACGCCTTCACCGCGCAGATCGACTCGATGGGCCGCGACACCACCCTGCTGGTGGACACCTACGACCTCGGCGAGGCGGTCCGCACCGCCGTCGAGGTGGCGGGCCCGCAGCTGGGCGCCGTCCGGATCGACTCCGGCGACCTGACCCTGCTCGCCCACCGGGTGCGCCGCCAGCTCGACGAGCTCGGCGCCACCGAAACCAAGATCATCGTCACCTCGGACCTGGACGAGTACGCGATCGCCGCGCTCGCCGCCGCCCCGGTCGACGGCTACGGCGTCGGCACCAGCCTGGTCACCGGCAGCGGCCACCCGACCTGCGCGATGGTCTACAAGCTGGTCGCCCGCGAGTCGGCGCCCGGCGGCGAGCTGGTCGCGGTCGCCAAGCGCTCGGCCGGCGGCAAGACCAGCGTCGGCGGCCGCAAGTGGGCCGCCCGGCGCCCCGACCGGGACGGCGTCGCCGAGGCCGAGGTGGTCGGCACCGGCCCCGTCCCGGCCGAGCTGGAGCCGCACCTGCTGCACGTCCCGCTGATCACCGACGGCGAGGTGGTCGGCCGCGAGCCGCTGGACGCCGCCCGGGACCGCCACCGCCGGGCCCGCGCCGCGCTGCCGCTGTCGGCCACCCAGCTCTCCCGCGGCGAGCCGGTCATCACCACCGAGCGGCTGTCCGGCTGAGCCCGCGGCAGCCGGGGCGAGCAGGGCCGAGCGGCCCGACCGGGGCCGAGCAGGCCTGATACGGGACCGAGAGGCCCGGACGGGGCCGGGCCGAGCTGGCCGGACGGTGGACGCGACGGGCGGGCCCGGCCCGGCTTTGCCCGCCCTTGCCCTTCCGCACTTTCGCGGCCGCCCCGCACTGCCTAGAGTGCCAACCGCTGTACCGTCCGGGCCCCGCCCGGACCACCCCGACACCGCCGCGGCCGAGACCCCCGGGCTTTGGACCGCACCCCCACCCGAACGAGAGAAGCCAGCCATGCACCGGGCCCTGATCGTCGTCGACGTGCAGAACGACTTCTGCGAGGGCGGCAGCCTGCCCGTCGCCGGCGGGGCCGAGGTCGCGGCCGCGATCACCGACCTGATCGCCGAGTCCGCCCCCGGCTACGCCCACATCGTCGCCACCCGCGACCACCACATCGACCCCGGCCCGCACTTCGCCGCCGAGCCCGACTACGTCCGCTCCTGGCCCGCGCACTGCGTGGCCGGCACCGAGGGCGTGGGCTTCCACCCCAACTTCGCCCCCTCGGTGACCTCCGGCGCGGTCGAGGCGGTCTTCTCCAAGGGCGCGCACGCCGCCGCGTACAGCGGCTTCGAGGGCTTCGACGAGCACGGCGGCACCCTCACCGACTGGCTGAACGAGCGCGGCGTCACCGACGTCGACGTGGTCGGCATCGCCACCGACCACTGCGTCCGCGCCACCGCCCTGGACGCCGCCCGCGAGGGCTTCGCCACCCGCGTCCTGCTCGACCTGACGGCCGGCGTCGCCCCCGCCACCACCGCCGAGGCGCTGGACGAACTGCGCTCCGCGGGCGTCGAGTTGACCGGCACCCCGGTCGTCCGCAGCTGACGCGGCGTCAACTCCCGGCGCCTCAGCGCCCGGTGACCACCAGCTCCACCACGTTCTCGCCGCCGATCCCGTACGCCTCGGCCAACTCGCCGCCGACCGCGTCCCGTTCGGCGGCGAGCCGGGCGGAGCCGATGTACACCACCCGCACGCCCAGGTACTCCATCCGGTGCTGGCCGCCGCGCACCCAGGCCGCCTCGCCCTCGCTGACGCAGCGCAGCTCGGAGTCCACCTCCACCGCCACGGCCGCCTCCGGCCAGTACAGGTCCGGCACCGCGATGTAGGTGCCGCCGCGCATCCGCAGCTCCGGCCCGGGCAGCGGGACGGGCAGGCCCCGCTCCGCCGCCAGGGCCGTCAGCTCGGCGAACGCGGCCTCCCGGCGCGCCGCCAGCAGCTCGTCCACCGCCGCCCGCACCCGGGGCACCTCCAGCAGCCGCGCCTCGGCCAGCTCGGCCAGCAGCTCCGCCGCCGGGCAGCCGCCCTCGCGCTCCAGCGCCTCGCGCAGCAGTGCCCGCAGCAGCCCCGGGCCGACCCGGCCGGACTCGAACGCGCCCTGCTCGGCCCACTCGCTGATCGCGTCCGCCACCGCCCGGGCCACCGGGGCGACCGCCAGCCCGTGCACCGAGCGGGCCTCCAGCACCCGCCCGGTGCGCCGGATCCGCACCTGCCCGGCGTCCCGCAGCCGGCGCTGCCTGGGCACCAGCACCTCCACCCCGTGCACCGCGGGCAGCCGCGGCACCGACACGAACCCGTACAGCGCGAGCGCCGCCGCGCCGGTGATCACCGCACCCTCGCGGGCCCCGTCCCCGGCCGGCCCGTTCTGCGCCGCGTACAGCAGCGCGGCCCACATCCGCTGCTCGGGCGTCGGCGCGCCGTCCTGCAGCAGGTAGACCCGCGGCAGCAGCCGCTGCCAGGGGCCGCCGCTGCGGCAGTGCTCGCTCACCATCCGGGCCGGGACGCCGCGGGCGCGGAGCTGACTGGCCGTCACCACGTTCTGCTGGCGCCGGGCGAGTTCTTCGAGGGACACGGGCTGCTGCGGAATCCGGTAGCTCATGCCGTCCACGTTCCCCCTCGCCTCCGACACCCGGCGTCCGACCTGACGACCTGTTACGCAACCGTCGTCAAACCGGGACTGCTCCGCACTAAAGTCCGCATACCCTCACCCATTCGGCGTATCGGATGTTCACTCCGTTGCCGTAATAGATCGGACTTGTTTTCTACTATCCGATTTTCATCGGATCGACACAGCATTGCGATCCGACCGAGTCCGCGCCGCCGACCTGCGAAACCTGACCGGAAGTGATCGAGCCCACACCCAACGTCACGCCCGCTGGCGTCGGCGGCCGTCACGAATTGCCTACCATCGGGCACATGCCCCGCGACGAGTCATCAGCCCAGCGCGCCGCCCGACTACGCCTCGGCCGCCTGCCCGGCTACGTCCGCCAGCCGGATCCCGCCAGACGCGGCGGGGAGGACGGACGGACGTACAAGAAGGGCTGGGAAGTCCGTTTCACCGCGCGCAGCGAAGAAGAGATAACCGAGATCCGCGAGCTGGTCACCGCCGCCGGATTCGCCCCCGCCCGGCCCTTCTTCAAGGGCCACCAGCTCATCCAGCCGGTCTACGGCATCGCCGCGGTGCAGGCCTACCTGGCTGCCCGGGAGAGCGTCGAGGCCGCCGAGACCACCGCCCGGACCGACCCCCGGACCGACCCCCGCACCGCCGGCATTCCCGAGCAGACCCGCCGCGAACCCGACAGCGTGGCCGCCGCGGCGCGCGCCGCCGAGAGCGCGGCCGCCGAGGCCGCCGCCGGTGCCGCCGCCCGGGCCGCGGCACGCGCCGACGAGGCCGCCGGACGCCCGGACGGGACCGCGGCGCGGTCCGGCGCCGAAGCCGCCGCCCGGACCGCCGGGGGCGCGGGCGCCACCGTCCGGTTCGACGGGAACACCGCCGCCCGGTCGGCACGCGAGAACTGAGGACCGGGCCGGACCCGCCCAGCGCGAAGGTCCGGCCCGGGAGCGCGAAGGCCGTGAAGGGCTCCGGCCGGGCCCGCGAAACCCCTGACGCCCCCGGGGTCGCCGAGGCCCGCCAAAGGGCCCGCCTGCCCCGCTGGCAGGCTTCCTGACGGCACGTCAGCTCCTCCGCCCGACGCCGGGGCGCGGCACGACCGCGATCGGACGGCGATCCGGCTGCCGCCTCGGGCGTGATTCGGGCGCGACCCGACCCGACCGGGCCGGGGTCGGACCTGAGCCGAGCACGGACCGAGCCGGGCCGAACCGGAGCCGAGCCGGAGCCGAGCCGGGCCGAACCGGATCCGAGCCAGGGCCGAAGCGGGGCCGAGCCCGAACCTGGCCGCCTCCGCCGGAACACGGCCGGTACGGGGCGCGCGATCGTAGAGCGCGCTCCGACGGACGGTGAAAGTTTCGGGTTCCCGGGGGTGCCGCCGGGCGGGTGGTGGCGGTCGCGGGGCCGGTGGCCGGGGCGGTCCGGCCGGAACGGCGTGTGATGGTGGTCATGCCCGCGGTCCGGGATTCGCCCGTGAAGGTGAGGCTCGGCGCCGATTTCGCGTTCACCCGCAGGGCCTACAGCGGCGCACCAACTCCCTTGCGGCTGCCGCCGACACACCGCCTCCGACCAGCGATGATGCCCTCGGGGGCGCATCGGGTGGGCGGCATTTGCTGACGCGCCGTCACACAACGACCCGAATCAGGCCCACCCCCGGGCATCTCAGCAGACTTGTCACCCACAGCACCCGCCCGAGGGCCTAGAGTGAGCGCTGACGCTCCCCGTCCGGACCCAGATCGAGAGGCAGCTGATGTGACTGACCGTCATGTCCCGGCCGCAGACTCGGCATCCGCTGATCGATCCGCCGAACTTCCGTACGTGTCCGTCGAGTTCGCCGCCTTCTGCGAACTGCACGAACCGCGCTACCGGAGCTACGCCCGGGTCTGGTTCCAGGAGCCCGGCGCCGCCCACCGGGTGGTCCGGCTCGCCCTGCACGCGATCGCCGCGGTCTGGCCCACCGTCCTGGAGAGCCCCAATCCGGCCGCCGAGGCCTGGCAGATCCTCCGCGACACCGTCACCGAGCAGCACAACGGCACGGCCGGGGCCGCCGGGACCAGCGGGCTGCGCCCCGACATCGAGGGCGACGAGGACCTGGCGATCCTGCACTACGTGGTCGGCCTGGCCACGCCCGAGATCGCGGACGTGATGGGCGGCGACACCGCCAGCATCACCAGCCAGCTCCGCCAGACCCACCGGCGGCGCACCACCGACTGGTGAACCCGCCGGTCCCCCGCCCCCACCCGCACCCCCGTCAGCGCCTCCACCAGGGCGCACAGGGTCGCTTGCACGCCCCCTCGCTGCCTCGTCCGCCCGTGGCGTACCTCCGCACCCGGGGCGCACCCGCCCGGGCCGGTCGTACCCGGAGCACCGGTGATCGACATCACGCCGAGGCGCCCTACCCGCGCGGACGGAGGCGGCGAAGGATGGGGCCGTCCGATCATGGACTGCCCAGGGATCGCCCATGGACCACCCATGGGCCGCTCGTGGACCGCTCATGGGCCGTGACCTGCGACGCGAGCCGACCCGCCCCACCGGACCGAGACGGAGCCTCCGGATGTCCTTCGACCACGCCGTGGCCATGTTCCACCACCAGGCGGAGGCCTGCGCCGAGTTGGGCTCCCCGCTGTCCGCCGCCCTGCTGCGCCGGGCCGCCGGGGACCTGGCCGCCGGCGGTCCGTGCGCGGCGGCGATCGCCGGGCACGAGGACGCCCCCGGCCCGACCGCCGTCGCCCTGCGACTGCTCGGCGCCGTCCACGCCCTGGTGCTGTCCGGCCGGGCCCCCGACCTCGCCGCGCACTACCCCGACGCGGGCGGCCGCTTCGACCCCGCCGACCCGGACGCCCCCTGGCCGGCCTTCCGCGCCGCCGTCGCCGCCCACCTGCCGTTCGTCCGCGAGTGGCTCACCCGCCCGCCGCAGACCAACGAGGTCGGCCGCGCCAACCTGCTGCTCACCGGCCTCGCCTGGGCCCAGCACCAACTCGCCGCCCCCGCCGGCCCCGCCGCGCCCCCGCTGCCGGTACGGCTGTACGAGCTCGGCTCCAGCGCGGGCCTCAACCTCCTTGCCGAGCAGTTCCGTTGCGCCTCCGAGGGCTTCTCGTACGGCCCGCCGGACTCCCCCGTCGTCCTCGCCGACGCCTGGCGCGGCGAGCCGCCCGCCTGGCTGCGCGACGCCCCGCTCCAGCGGGTGACGGACCGGCGCGGCTGCGACCCGACCCCGATCGACCCGCGCTCCGCCGACGGCGCGCTGGCCCTGCGCGCCTACCTGTGGGCGGACCAACTCCCGCGCTCCCGGCGGCTGAACGGCGCCCTCGCCCTCGCCGCCCGGACGCCAGCCCCGGTCGAGGCGGTCGGCGCGGCCGCGTTCCTGCGCGGCGTCGAGACCGCGCCGGGCGCGCTGACCGTGGTCTGGCACTCGGTCATGCGCCAGTACGTCCCCGCCGAGGAATGGCGTTCCACAGCAGGCGAGTTGGACCGGCTCGCCGCCGCCTCGACCCCGTCCGCGCCGTTCCTCCACCTCGCCTTCGAACCCCGCCGGGTCGGCGACGGACACCGCTTCCTGCTCACCGCCCGCCTCGCCACCGGCCCCACCAGCACACTCGCCGAAGCCCTCCCGCACGGCCTGCCTGCCTGGACGCTGACGCCGGACGACCCCGCCCTCCACCAGCCGAACTGACCGACCGTCAACTCCCCTGCCGCTCACCGGTGACGTCGTACCGGTGGTGCACCACGTCGTGGACGGTGTAGCGGGAGAGGGACTCCACCGTGAACCGGGCACCGTCACCGCGCTGCCCGGCCCGCTGCCGACCGCCGGCCGGCACCGCCGCCTGGACGCCCGCCAGCCGCTCGGCCGCCAGCGCGATCTCACCGGCCACCACGGCCGGGTCCTGCTCCCGGTAGCGCTCCTCGACGGCGGTGGCGTCCTGGTCCCAGTCGGCGAACACCGGCCCGTCCTCGGCCAGCATCAGCCGCAGCCGCCCCTCGATCGTCCGGAACACGTCCCGGACGTGGCAGGCGTACTCCAACGGCGCCCACACCCCGGGAGCCGGACGCTCGCGCAGCCCCTCCACGCCACCGGCGCCGCCGCCGTCCAGCAGCGCCGTCCAGAACTCCGCGTTGGCCCGGACCAGGCCCGGCACCGCTTCGAAGAGCAGCGCGGAAGTGTCCAACCCGCAGTCGGCGCAGGGACGTTCGAGGACCCAGGTCCAGTCCTTGGTGTCAGGAGTGATCATGCCCCCAGGATCGCCGCCCCGCCCGCCACCCGGCCAGCAGCGGAAATGCCACCCACCCGCGAGATCCCGCCAACTCCCCCGCCCCGCTCAGCCCTCCAGCACCACGGCCAACCGCTCGGCGAGCTCGTTCATCCGCTCCGCCGGAACCGCCCGCTCCCCCGCCTTCAACAGCCCGAACACCCGCGGCCCGAGCCACTCCACCGGAAAGTCCTCCCCACGCGGCACCACGTGGAAGTGCACGTGCGCGAACCCCTCCGCCTCCCCGAACTGCGCCACGTACGCCTTCCGGCACCCCGTCACCACCTCCAGCGCCCGCGCCAACCTGACCTGCCACACCCCCAGCGACGCCGCCTCCGCCCCGCTCAGCTCCGCCATCGACTCCAGGTGCCGCCGGGGCAGCAGCACCAGCCACCCCGGCAACGCACAACCCACCGCGTGCACCACCCGCCAGTGCTCGTCCACCGCGATCCGCTCGTACCGCGGCAACCGCTCGAACTCGCCCTCCCGGGCACACGCGTAACACTCCACCCCATCACCCATACGACCGACCCTACCGACCCCCCTGCCCCACCACGTTCACCTCACACACCGCCGACGTCGGCACCAACCCCGGCACCACCCCCTCCAACACCCGCGCACACACCGCCCGCTCCTCCTCCCCCGCAGCCC